>JBJOIR010000024.1:0-27605 GCA_046047055.1 Pseudomonadota bacterium
GGTTATGTGCCTGAAAACCGCGATATTTTTCCCAAGCTGACGGTGCACCAAAACCTGCAATTGGGACAAAAACGCAGTGGCCAAAATGGTCGCTGGTCGTTTGACGACATGTACACCATGTTTCCTCGGCTGAAAGAACGCGAACACACCGAAGCCGGCGTTTTGTCCGGTGGTGAACAGCAAATGCTCACGCTGTGTCGCACCTTGATGGGCGATCCTGACCTGATCATCATTGACGAACCCACCGAAGGCTTGGCGCCCAAGATTGTGGAGTTGGTGGGGCAGTATCTGGAAGAACTCAAAAGCCGTGGGATCTCGGTCTTGTTGATTGAGCAAAAGCTGACCATTGCCATGAAGATTTCGGACCGCGCTTTGGTCATGGGACACGGCAGCATCGTCTTCGAAGGCACACCCGAAGCCCTGCGCGAGAACACTTACATCCGCAAAGAGTGGCTCGAAGTTTGAAATTCGTCTCGGTTGAGACAAATCCGCTCCAATTTCGATCCGCTAGGCACTACAATCCACCAAAATAGAACGACCGTTCTTTTTTGGCGACCCCCTTTAATTCACGCAAAGGAACAGCAGCATGACAGCTGAATACAAAGTCCACGGCGATGTCGCGGTCATCACCATGATGAACCCGCCCGTCAATGGTTTGGGTCTGTCGACCCGGGTAGGCATCACCGATGGGCTGGCAAAAGCCAATCAAGATGCGGCCGTCAAAGCCATCGTCATCACTGGCGGCGGCAAAGCCTTTTCTGGCGGTGCCGACATCCGTGAATTCGGATCGCCCAAGGCCATCCAAGAACCCAATTTGTTGAGCGTGATCAGCGCCTGTGAAAACTCTGCCAAACCCGTGGTGGCTGCCATTCACTCGGTGGCGATGGGCGGCGGCCTCGAGTTGGCCTTGGGCTGCCACTACCGCATTGCGGCGCCCGGCACCAGCATTGCCTTGCCTGAAGTCAAACTGGGCCTGATTCCAGGCGCGGGTGGTACACAGCGTTTGCCACGCGTCTTGGGCGTTGAGCCAGCCCTCAACATGATCGTCAGTGGCGAAGCCATCAAGAGTGAAATGTTGGCCATGCTGCCCGGCCAAAAACTGTTTGATGCGATGGCCAAATCGGCCGAATCTTTGCCTGAAGAAGCGTTGGCTCTGGCCCGTAAAGTGGCGGCAGCCCACGCGGACGGTTCGCCCCTGCCTTTGGTGCGCAACTTGCCTTGCAAGCACCCCCAAGGTGATGCCTATTTTCAGTTTGCCCGCAACATGGTCAAAGGCATGGCTAAAAACCTGCCGGCACCTGCCAAATGCGTGGATGCCGTGGAATCGGCCACCACCAAAAAGTTTGAAGAAGGCATGGTTTACGAGCGTGAGGTTTTCATGAACCTCATGCTCACGCCTGAATCGCGTGCATTGCGCCACATTTTCATGGCCGACCGTGCGGCCAGCAAGATTCCCGATGTGCCCGAAGACACCCCCAAGCGCGATATCAAGGCGATTGCCGTGATTGGTGCCGGCACCATGGGCGGTGGCATTGCCATGAACTTCTTGAACGCCGGCATTCCCGTCAAGATGCTGGAGATGAAGCAAGACGCTTTGGACCGCGGTGTTGCCACCATCCGCAAAAACTACGAAGCACAAGTCAAAAAAGGCAAGCTCAAGCCCGAAAAATACGAAGAGCGCATGGCCTTGTTGAGCACCACCCTGAGCTACGACGAAATTGGCCAAGCCGATTTGGTGATCGAGGCGGTGTTTGAAGAAATGGGCGTGAAAGAAGCCGTCTTCAAGCAACTCGATGCGGTCATGAAGCCGGGCGCAATTTTGGCCTCCAACACCTCCACGCTGGATGTGAACAAAATCGCCTCCTTCACCAAGCGCCCTCAAGATGTGGTGGGCATGCACTTTTTCAGCCCTGCCAACGTGATGAAGTTGCTGGAAGTGGTGCGCGGCGCGCAAACCGGCAAAGATGTCTTGGCCACCGTCATGGCGGTTGGTAAAAAGATCAAAAAGACCTCGGTGGTGTCTGGCGTGTGCGACGGCTTCATTGGCAACCGCATGATCGAGCAGTACAGCCGTCAAGCGGGCTTCCTGATCGAAGAAGGCTGCACACCGGCCCAAGTGGACAAGGCGGTCGAAAAATTTGGCTTTGCCATGGGCCCGTTCCGAATGGGTGACTTGGCGGGCAACGACATCGGTTGGGCCATCCGCAAACGCCGTTACACCGAAAAGCCCGACCTCAAATACAGCAAGACCGCTGACTTGCTGTGCGAAATGGGCCGCTTTGGTCAAAAGACCGGCGCGGGTTGGTACGACTACCAAGTCGGCAAACGCGATGCCATTCCGAGTGCCTTGGTGGTCGAGATGATCGAAAAACACCGTGCCGCCTTGGGCATCACACCGCGAAAGATTTCTGATGAAGAAATCGTGCAGCGTCTGGTGTTCTCGTTGGTCAACGAAGCGGCTCACATCCTGGAAGAGGGCATTGCCAGCAAAGCCAGCGACATCGACATGGTGTACCTGACAGGCTACGGCTTCCCGCTCTGGCGCGGTGGCCCCATGGTTTATGCCGACACCCTCGGTTTGTTCAATGTGGCAGAAGCGATGAAACGTTTCGCCAAAAACCCCCACGACGATGCTCAATTCTGGCAACCCGCACCGCTGATTCAGCGTCTGGTGGCCGAAGGCAAAACATTCAACTGAATTTTAATTTTCGAGGCGAACGACCCGGGTCCATCGCCTCACATGAAAGGTTTTCATCATGACGAATGTAGTCATCGTATCTACCGCTCGCACCCCTCTGGCCAAGAGCTGGAAAGGGGCCTTCAACATGACCCATGGCGCCACACTGGGTGGCCATGCAGTGCAACACGCGGTGGCTCGTGCCGGCATTGATGCCGCTGAAGTTGAAGACGTGATCATGGGCTGTGCCACACCCGAAGGGGCCACAGGCGCCAACATCGCACGACAAATCGCTTTGAAAGCGGGTCTGCCCATCTCGGTATCAGGCATGACCGTGAACCGTTTTTGCTCGTCGGGATTGCAGACCATTGCTTTGGCCGCACAGCGCATCATTGCGGGTGAAGGTCAGGTCTATGTCGCTGGCGGTGTGGAGAGCATTTCTTGCGTGCAACAAGAAATGAACATGCACATGATGCGTGACTTGGCTTTGGCCAAGCAAAAACCAGAAATCTACTGGAACATGTTGCAAACCGCAGAGCAAGTGGCCAAGCGCTACAAAATTGGCCGTGACCGCATGGACGAGTACGGTGCTGGCAGCCAGCAAAAAGCCTGTGCCGCAGCAGCCGAAGGCAAGTTTGATGCTGAAATCGCCCCCATCACCGTGACCCAAGGTGTGGCCGACAAGGTCATGGGCCTCACCACCAAGCAAGTGACGGTGAGCCGCGACGAAGGTCTGCGCGAAGGCACCACGGTGGAGGCCATTTCCGGCCTGCGCTCTGCTTTGCCTGGCGGCTTGGTCACCGCCGGTAACGCCAGCCAGTTTTCTGATGGCGCCGGCGCATGTGTGCTGATGGACGAGAAATTGGCCGAGCAACGCGGTCTCAAGCCCCTGGGCCGTTTCCTCGGATTTGCTGTGGCTGGGTGTGAACCCGACGAAATGGGCATTGGTCCGGTTTATGCCGTGCCCAAAGCGTTGGCCCGTTTGGGTTTGACCGTCAACGACATCGACTTGTGGGAGCTGAACGAAGCCTTTGCGGTTCAGGTGCTGTATTGCCGCGATAAATTGGGCATTCCTGCTGACCGCCTGAACGTCAACGGCGGCGCCATTGCTGTCGGTCACCCTTATGGTGTGAGCGGCCAACGCCTGACGGGTCATGCCCTGATTGAAGGCAAGCGCCGCGGTGCCAAACGAGTGGCTGTGACCATGTGCATTGGCGGAGGCATGGGCGCCTGCGGCATTTTCGAAGTGCTGTAAGGCACTGTCGCGTGGGGGGCTGACCCACACGAGGGCAAAGGGCATCATGTCCTTTGCCCTTTTTTGCGGGCGTGTCTCGCATGCGGGCAGGACAAAGACCTGAAAGGCGGATTCGATGAGCTTGCGTTCTACTGTCGATTTTTTGCTGCACGACTGGCTGAAAGTCGAAACCTTGCAAAGCCGTGAGCGCTTTGCCGATCACTCGCGCGAGACATTCGATGCCGTGCTCGACACCTGCGAGCGCATCGCCCGAGAAAAATTTGCCCCGTTCAACCGTTTGGTGGACACGCAAGAGCCTCAGTTTGATGGCGAAAAAGTCATCTTGCCGCAGGCCACCCACGATGCTTACAACGCCTATGCCGAATCAGGCATGTTGAGTGCCGCTCAAGACTACGAGGTGGGGGGAATGCAGTTGCCATATACCGTTGAAGCGGCGGCCAATGCCTTTTTCTCAATGGCGTCGGTTAGCATCGGTTCGGGCATGCTGACCAGTGGCAACGCCAATTTGCTCATGGTGCATGGCACAGCGATGCAAAAAAAGGTGTTTGCCGCGCAAGAATTTTCAGGCCGATTTTCAGGGACCATGTGTTTGAGCGAACCGCAGGCCGGCTCTTCGCTCAGCGATGTCACCACCCGCGCCACCCCCGATGGGGCTGACTTTGAAGCCGATGCCTTGGGGCCACGCTACCGCCTCAAAGGCAACAAGATGTGGATTTCGTCGGGCGAGCACGAATTGAGCGAGAACATCGTGCACCTCGTGTTGGCCAAAATACCCGATGACAAAGGTCAACTGACACCTGGCGTGAAGGGGATCTCGCTGTTCATCGTGCCCAAGAAAATGGTCGGTGCTGATGGAGAGTTGACGGGCGAACGCAACGATGTGGCTCTGGCGGGCCTGAACCACAAATGCGGTTGGCGCGGCACCACCAACACCTTGCTGAATTTTGGCGAGGGCAAATACCCGGTGCTCAGCACCGGAGGCGGGTTGGACGGTGCGGGCAGTGGCGCGGTGGCTTATTTGGTCGGCCGCCCCGGCGATGGGTTGCGTTGCATGTTCCACATGATGAACGAAGCCCGCATTGGCGTGGGACTGGCCGCCACCATGCTGGGCATGGCGGGTTATTACGCCAGCTTGGACTACGCCAAAAACAGACCGCAAGGCCGTCCCACAGGCGCGGGAGGCAAAGATGCCAGTCAGCCCCAGGTGCGCATCATTGAGCACGCCGATGTCAAACGCATGTTGTTGGCCCAAAAATCTTACAGCGAAGGGGCATTGGCGCTGGCTTTGTACAGCGCACGCTTGGTGGACGAACAACACACCGGCACCGCCGAACAAGCCGATGTCGCCCGCTTGCTGTTGGAAGTGCTGACCCCCATCGTGAAAAGTTTCCCGAGCGAGTGGTGCCTTGAGGCCAACAGCCTGGCGATTCAAGTGCACGGCGGCTACGGCTACACACGCGACTTTCCCGTCGAGCAGTATTGGCGCGACAACCGCTTGAACATGATTCATGAGGGCACCCACGGCATTCAGGCCATGGACCTGTTGGGCCGCAAAGTGCTGATGGAAAAGGGGCGCGGTTTGCAACTGCTGTCTGAGCGCATGTTGGCCACAGCTGCCCATGCCGAAAGCCATTGGGCGCCCGAAGCCGCCGCTTTGCGTGACGCTTTGCAGCAAATCGGGCAAGCCACGCACTTGGCGTGGGAGGGCGCCGAGCCCGCCGAGGCCTTGGCCAATGCGGTGCCTTACTTGCAAGCCTTTGGCCATACGGTGATCGCTTGGATTTGGCTCGATGTGGTTACCAGCCTTCAGCACGACACCTCGGCGCCCGCCCAAGGGCGACAGGCCGCCTGCCGGTATTTTTTCCGTTATGAACTGCCCAAAATTGGCGCTTGGCTGAACGTGGTGAAGTCCCGTGATGCCACCTGCGCCGACTTGCCTGAGGAGGCCTTTTGATGATTCGACACATCGTGATGTGGAGCTTGCTGGACCACGCCGAAGGCGCGGACAAGGTTGACAACGTCAACAAAGCTGCGAGTTTGTTGCGCAGTTTTTCGCAACTGGTGCCCGGCATCCATGAATTTGAAGTGGCCACCGCCCAAGCAGGCTGGGATTGCACCAACGATTTGGTTCTGAACATGTTGGTGGATGACGCGCAGGTGCTAGCGGCTTATCAAAATCACCCGCAACATCTGGCTGCAAAGCCATTCATGAAAGCGGTGGTCAAAGAACGCCGTTGCATGGATTACACCGTTTGACCCCATACCCCCAAGGAAGCACGTCATGTCACGCACGATTCAACAGCTTTTTGATTTAACAGGCCAAGTAGCCTTGGTCACCGGCGGCTCTCGCGGTCTGGGCTTGCAAATGGCCCACGCTTTGGGTGAGGCGGGGGCCAAGATCATGCTGAGCTCGCGCAAAGCCGCAGATCTCGAAGAAGCCGCAGCCCAGTTGCAAGCCGCCGGCATTGACGCGCGCTGGATTGCCGCCGATTGCGGCAAAGAAGAAGACATTCGCCGCTTGGCCGCAGAGACCCTCGAGCGCATGGGCACCATCGATATTTTGGTCAACAACGCAGGTGCCTCGTGGGGCGCGCCCGCTGAAGACCATCCGGTCGAAGCTTGGGACAAGGTGATGAACCTGAACGTGCGCGGCTATTTTTTGCTGTCGCAAGAAGTCGCCAAGAACTGCATGATTCCTCGCCGCAAAGGCCGCATCCTCAACGTGGCTTCGATTGCCGGTTTGGCGGGCAACCCTTCTGAGATGAAGACCATCGCCTACAACACCTCCAAAGGTGCGGTGGTCAACTTCACCCGCGCATTGGCCGGGGAGTGGGGCGAGTACGGCATCACAGTCAACGCCATTTGCCCCGGTTTCTTCCCGAGCAAAATGACCTACGGCTTGCTTGAAAAACTGGGTGCCGACAACATGGCCAAAGGCGCCCCCTTGCGCCGCTTGGGCGATGACGAGGACCTGAAAGGCCTGGCGCTGTTGTTCGCCTCCGATGCCGGCAAACACATCACTGGGCAATGGATGGCGGTGGATGGTGGCGTGAGCGCCATCATCGGCGGTTAAGCCTCAACAAGCCGCTGCACATGAGCCTTCCTTTCGGCGCGGACATTCCCTTTGTCAAGCTCTTGGGCTTCACCCTCGAAAAGTTTGAGGGTGGTCAGTCTGTGCTGCATTTTTCGCCGCAGCCGGAGCACCTCAACTCCTTCTCGGTCACCCACGGCGGGGCAGTGATGACCTTTTTGGATGTAATCATGGCCACCGCCGCGCGCAGCGTCGAGCCGGCTTCAGGGGTGGTGACCATCGAGATGAAAACCACCTTCATGCGGCCCGCCCAAGTGCCGCCGTCCCATGTGCAGCCCCTGCAAGTGCTGGTGGGACAGGGGCAACTGTTGCACCGCACCCGCAGCATGGCGTTTACCGAGGGCAAAGTGTTTGATGCCCAAGGCCAGTTGTGCGCCCATGCCACGGGCACCTTCAAATATGTCAGCCGTCCCGAGACACCCGTCATTTCAACCGACTAAACCACGATCAACAGGAGACTTCTATGCCCATCAACCACCGCATCGTTTTGGACAACCGCCCACAGGGTGAGGCCACTGCTCAGAATTTCAAAATGGTCGAATTGCCATTGCCTGACTTGAAAGACGGCGAAGTGCTGGTCTGCCACCATTACCTGAGCCTCGACCCCTACATGCGTGGACGCATGAACGAAAGCAAAAGCTACGCTGTGCCGCAGCCCTTGGGCGAGGTCATGATCGGCGGTACCGTCGGTGAGGTGGTGGACAGTCGTCACCCCAAATTCAAGGCCGGCGACTCGGTGGTGGGCATGGGTGGCTGGCAAGAGTACAGCGCTGTGGACGCCAACGTGCCGGGCGCCTTGCGCAAAGTCGACACCAACCACGTGCCCTTGTCGCATTACTTGGGCGCTGTGGGCATGCCCGGCGTGACCGCTTGGTACGGCTTGGTGAAAATCATTGCACCCAAAGCCGGTGAGACCGTGACCGTGAGTGCCGCCAGCGGCGCCGTTGGCAGTGCCTATGGCGCACTGGCCAAAGCCCGTGGTTGCCGCGTGGTCGGCATTGCCGGGGGCAAAGACAAGTGCGACTACGTGGTCAACGAGTTGGGCTTTGACGCCTGCATTGATTACAAGGCGCACAAAGATTATTTGAGCTTGTCTAAAGCCTTGCGCGAGGCTTGCCCGAACGGCATCGACGGCCACTTTGAAAACGTGGGTGGCATGGTGCTCGACGCGGTGATGTTGCGCACCAACGCCTTTGCCCGCATTGCGGTGTGCGGCATGATCGCCGGCTACGATGGCGCACCATTGCCCATGGCCAATCCTGCTCTCATCTTGGTCAACCGCATGAAAGTCGAAGGCTTCATCGTGAGTGAGCACATGGAAGTCTGGCCTGAAGCCCTGCAAGAACTGGGCACCTTGGTGGGCACTGGCCGACTGCGCCCACGCGAGACGGTGGCCCAAGGTTTGGCTGCCGCACCAGAAGCCTTTTTGGGTTTGCTCAAGGGCAAAAACTTTGGCAAGCAGTTGGTCAAGCTGGTCTGAAGGCAGGCCATGTCAGACCTCATCCTGCACCACTACGCCAACTCGCCGTTTGCCGAAAAAATTCGGTTGGTTTTGGGTCACAAACAACTCGATTGGAAGAGCGTGTTCATTCCGATGATCATGCCCAAACCCGATTTGACGGCCCTGACTGGCGGCTACCGCAAAACACCGGTGTTGCAAATCGGGGCCGACATTTACTGCGACACCGCCTTGATTTGCGATGTGCTTGAGCACATCGCGCCCAGCCCCAGCCTTTACCCGGAAGCCGTGAAAGGCACAGCCCGCATCGTGGCGCAATGGGCCGACAGCACCCTGTTCACCGTGGCCATGGCCTACAACTTTCAGCCCATGGGCGTGGCACAGGTATTTGCCGGCGCACCGGCCGAGCAAGTGCAAGCCTTTGTTGCCGACCGCACCGCCATGCGCGGTGGTGCTGCCCGCATGTCGGCCACCGATGCCGCCGCCACCTACAAGAGCCACTTGCGCCGTTTGGCCAGCATGTTGCACGGTCAAGACTTCTTGTTGGGCAATCGGCCTTGTTTGGCCGACTTTGCTTGCTACCACCCCTTGTGGTTCACACAAGAGCGCACGCCAGCGCTGGCCGACATTTTTGATGCCACACCCGAAGTCAAAGGTTGGATGGCGCGCATGAAAGCCATCGGTCACGCGCAAAGCACCCCGTGCAGTGCCGCACAAGCCTTGCAAGTGGCCAACGCTGCAACGCCTTCGGATATGGAAGGCGATGTGTTTCAAGACGAACACGGCATCCCATTGGGCAGTCAGGTGCACATCGCGGCGGACAACTTTGGGCTGGAGCCCACCGAGGGTGAGCTGATCGCGGCCACCCGCACCCGTTACACCTTGCGGCGCAGCGATGACCGCACGGGCACCGTGAACGTACATTTCCCACGCATGGGCTTCACGCTCAAGAAAGCGACCACATGATCCAAAATTTTCAGGGCAAGACAGCGGTTTTAACTGGTGCCGGCTCCGGCTTTGGTTTGGAGTGCGCCCGCATTGGCGCCCAACGCGGCATGAACCTGGTGCTGCTCGATGTGCAACAAGATGCCTTGGACAAAGCCGAAGCCGAGATGCTGGCCGCAGGCGTTCAAGTGATGGCGCGCCGCCTGGATGTGGCCAACGCCGAAGCCATGGCGCAACTGGCTGCCGAGGTGCACGATCGGTTTGGCGCACCCCATTTCGTCTTCAACAACGCCGGGGTAGGCGCAGGCGGCCTGATTTGGGAAAACTCGGTCGCAGACTGGGAGTGGGTGATGGGCGTTAACCTCTGGGGCGTGGTGCACGGGGTTCGCCTGTTCACGCCCATGATGTTGGCCGCAGCCAAAGCCGATCCGTCTTACCGGGGGCACATCGTCAACACCGCGAGCATGGCCGGCTTGCTCACGCCCCCCAACATGGGCATTTACAACGTGAGCAAACACGCTGTGGTCGCCCTCACCGAAACCCTGTACCAAGACCTTCAACTGGTCACCGACCAGGTCAGCGCAAGTGTGCTGTGCCCGTATTTTGTGCCCACAGGCATCAGCCAAAGCCACCGCAATCGGCCAGCCGAATTGGCCGCAGACAAACCGACGGCCAGCCAATTGATTGGCCAAGCGCAAAGCGACAAAGCCGTGGGCAGCGGCAAAATTTCGGCGGCCGATGTGGCCTTGCGCGTGTTTGAGGCCGTCGCCGCAGACCAGTTTTACATCTACAGCCACCCTCAAGCTTTGGGCAATGTGCAAAGCCGCATGGAAGCCATTGTTCAGGGCATCAACCCGCCCGATCCTTTTGCGGCCAAACCCGAGTTGGGTGATGCCTTGCGCCAAGCATTGAGAAGTCTGTAAAAGCGGCAGCCCGGAATCCCACTTCAGGCAGCCGAGGCGAGAGACTCAGTGCGGGAATGCGCCCTCAAAACAGTGGCGCACTTCGTGGCCGATGACCACATGCGAAGTTGAAGGGCCCGTAAAAATCGTGCATTGCTTGGACTCCACATGCCAAACCGCGCAGGCCACAGGGGGCGTGGTTTTGGCTTGGAGATAGCCCATGCCGATGGTTTTGGCGCAGTATTGACCGACATCTTCACGCACTTCCCAGCGCATTTTGACCTCGTTCATGATGCGGTTGGAGGCTGATTTTGGGGTGAATTCTTTGAACTCAATGGCGGACAGTTCGCCCGTCGGCATGGTTTGGCACCCCGACAAAATGAGCCATCCACACACCGTGCACAACAGGCGGAACTGCTGCGCCAGGCCGCGTACCCCATCTGAATGTGACGAATTCATTTTTGATAGCCTTTGACATTAAATTTATCAATTTGTACTGAGTTTATGGATTTGTACGATTGAAAGCTATTTAATTTCAAATTTAACGGTTTACTGTTGCTTTCTCGTGAATTTGTAATTTGGATTTGAGAATGTTAATTTGACTTTGCCCCTCCAGAGAAGCCGCATGGCTTGTGGCAAACTCGTCCGCTTTCACTCTCCAGAGATCGCTGAGACATGCAGAAAATCCTGGCCCAGCTGGCCAATGAAATCAAGATTCGCCTCGACCAAGTCAAGTCCGCCGTGGAGTTGCTCAATGGCGGTGCAACCGTGCCTTTCATTGCCCGTTACCGCAAAGAAGTGACCGATGGGCTGGACGACATTCAATTGCGTGAACTCGAGTCTCGGCTGGGCTATTTGCGTGAACTGGAAGACCGCCGTGCCGCGGTACTGAAAAGCATTCAAGAGCAGGGCAAGCTGACGCCCGATTTGCAGGCCGCCATCGAGGCGGCGCCAACCAAGCAAGAGCTGGAAGACCTGTATTTGCCGTTCAAACCCAAGCGACGCACCAAAGGCATGATCGCGCGCGAAGCGGGGCTGGAGCCTTTGGCTGACCGGCTGTTTGCAGACCCTTCACTTGACCCACATGCCGAGGCTGCGGCCTTTGTGCTGTCTGCAGGTGCTATTGAGGGGGCTGATTTCAGCAGCACATTGGCGGTGTTGGACGGTGTGCGCGATTTGTTGAGCGAGCGCTGGGCCGAAGACGCCACCTTGGTGCAGGCTTTGCGCGAATGGCTGTGGCAAGAAGGTTTGTTCAGAAGCCAGTTGGCCGATGGCAAAGACGAAAACAATGTCGATGTGTCCAAGTTCCGTGATTACTTTGATTACGACGAACCGATTGGCCGTGTCCCTTCGCACCGCGCCTTGGCGGTTTTTCGAGGGCGCGCCCTCGAAGTTTTGGATGCCAAGTTGGTATTGCCGGTCGAACCGGAACCCGGCAAACCCAGCATCGCCGAGGGCAAGATTGCCATGCATTTGGGCTGGAGCCATGCCGGCCGACGCTCTGACGACTTGATCCGCAAATGCGTGGCGTGGACTTGGCGCGTCAAGCTCAGCTTGTCAACCGAACGCGATTTGTTCACACGTCTGCGCGAAGACGCCGAAAAAGTCGCCATCAAGGTTTTTTCAGACAATTTGCGTGACCTGCTGCTGGCGGCGCCGGCAGGCCCGCGTGTGGTCATGGGCCTGGACCCGGGCATCCGCACCGGCGTCAAAGTCGCGGTGGTCGATGGCACCGGCAAGCTGGTCGACACGGCTACCGTGTTTCCGCACGAGCCTCGCAAAGACTGGGAGGGTGCGCTCTTTGCGCTGGCAAAGTTGTGTGAAAAACACCACGTGAACCTGATCGCCATCGGCAACGGGACGGCCAGCCGCGAAACCGACAAACTGGCCGCCGACCTGATTAAGCGTTTGGCCAAACTGCACGATGGCGTTGAGATTCAAAAAGTGGTGGTCAGCGAGGCGGGCGCTTCGGTCTATTCAGCGAGTGAATTTGCGAGCCAAGAAATGCCGGATGTTGACGTGAGCCTGCGCGGCGCCGCCTCGATTGCACGCCGACTGCAAGACCCTTTGTCGGAGTTGGTGAAGATCGACCCCAAAGCCATTGGGGTAGGGCAGTACCAGCACGATGTCAACCAAAGCGAGTTGGCCAAAACCTTGGATGCTGTGGTTGAAGACTGCGTGAACTCGGTCGGTGTGGACCTGAACACCGCCAGCGTGCCGCTGTTGACGCGGGTCTCGGGCCTGAGCAGCAGTGTGGCCAAGTCGGTGGTGCGTTGGCGCGATGCCCATGGCATGTTCAAAACCCGACAAGATTTGCTGAAAGTCACCGGACTGGGCGCCAAAACCTTTGAGCAAAGTGCGGGGTTCTTGCGCATCCGAGGGGGCGACAACCCGCTCGACATGACCGGGGTTCACCCTGAAACTTACCCGGTGGTGGAACAAATCATTGTCAAAACGGGCAAGCCCATTCAGGACATCATGGGTCGCAGTGAGGTGCTCAAGACCTTGAAACCAGAGTTGTTTGTGAGTGAGCGGTTTGGTCCGGTCACGATCAAAGACATTTTGGGCGAACTTGAAAAACCTGGCCGCGATCCGCGTCCCGACTTCAAGGTGGCACGGCTCGCCGATGGGGTGGAGGACATCAAAGATTTGAAAGAAGGCATGACCCTGGAGGGCACGGTTAGCAACGTGGCGCAGTTTGGCGCATTCGTTGATTTGGGCGTCCACCAAGACGGCTTGGTCCATGTCAGCCAGTTGGCCAACAAGTTTGTCAGTGACGCACGCGAAGTGGTGAAGACCGGTGACATCGTGAAGGTGAAAGTGCTGGAGGTCGATGTGGCCCGCAAACGCATCAGCCTGACCATGAGGCTCGACACAGCTCCCGCCGCCCGCAACGCCCCCCGCGACAACAAATTTGAAGGGGCCACACGCGACCACCGCCCTCGCGGCGGCAGCTATACATCGGTGCCCAATTCGGCGCCGGCTTCAGGCTCGGCCATGGCCAGTGCGTTTGCCAAATTGCAGGCCCTCAAAAAACAATGACCTTTCGAGCCCTGCACATCCATGCCGGCCCCAAAGCGCTGGCCCATATTCGTCAACATGGGCTTCGTCCCGAGCACATCGGCGTTATTCCGGGCGCGGCAGGGGGGCCGAAAGGGCTGATCTTGGGGCCACTTGACCGCTTCATCTTCAACCTGTGGCTGAGTCAAAGCCGTCAAACGGTCGACTTGGTAGGGGCCTCAATAGGGGCTTGGCGCATGGCCACAGCCTGCTTGCAAGACGCACAAAGCGCATTTGAGCGACTGGAACACGACTACATTCACCAGCACTACGAGCCATTGCCAGGGCAAAAACGCGTGACCGCGACGCAAGTGAGCGAGGCCTTTGGCCACAGTTTGCAAAGCTTTTATGGGGGTCGCATTCACCAAGTGCTGAGCCATCCGCGGTACAAGTTGCACATCGTGACTTCGCATGGACGGCATGTGCTGCACCGCGAGCATCCGCTGGGCACACCCTTGGGCTATGCCGGTGCTTATCTGAGCAATGTGCTGAGCCGCCGCGCTTTGGGTGGCTGGCTTGAGCGTGTGGTGTTTTCTTCGCAGGGTGCGGCTTTGCCGTTCGATGTCCAAGATTTTCGAACCCATGCTTTGGCGCTGAGTGACAACAACTTCATGGCAGCATTGCAAGCCAGTTGTGCCATTCCATTTGCCCTGCGTGCGGTTCACGATATTCCAGGCGCCCCCACAGGGGCCTATTGGGATGGCGGCATCACCGACTACCACTTGCACCTGAACTGGACCCCGCCTGCGGCCAGCCCTGAGCGTGCCATCGTGCTGTACCCGCATTTTCAAAAGCAGGTGGTGCCTGGCTGGCTGGACAAAGCCCTGAAATGGCGACACCGCGCGACGCCATTTTTGGACCACACCGTGGTGCTCGCGCCCAACCCCGAATGGGTCAAAACGCTGCCCCAACAGAAACTGCCCGACCGCCAAGACTTCATGACGTACCAGCATGATTTGGCCGGACGAATTGCCGCCTGGTCGGCGGCCGCCAAAGCCAGCCAGCAACTCGCCAACGAGTTTGCCGACTGGTTATCTCAACCCGATGTGTCCCAGATTCAGCCGCTTTAACAGGCTGGGATAATCAGCACCATGCAAGCCGATTCTCTTTTTCTCACCGCTGCCCTCTACAAATTCGTTGACCTGCCAGATTTCGCCGAATTGCAAGCCCCTTTGCAAGCCTGTTGCGAGGCCAACGATGTCAAGGGCACTTTGCTGTTGGCCCACGAAGGCATCAATGGCACCATCGCAGGCCCCGAAAAAGGGATTCATGCCGTGCTGGCTTTTTTGCGCGCCGATCCCCGACTGGCCAACTTGCCGCACAAAGAATCTTGGAGCCCCAAGCCGCCCTTCACCCGCATGAAGGTGAAGCTGAAAAAAGAAATTGTGACTTTGCGAGTGCCCGAGTTGGACCCCAACAAAACCGTGGGTCAATACGTGAAGCCGGCAGACTGGAATGCGCTTTTGGCCGACCCTGATGTGGTGGTCATTGACACGCGCAACGACTACGAAGTGGCCATTGGCACCTTCAAGGGCGCGGTCAATCCGAACATCAAAACCTTTGTGCAGTTGCCCGCGTGGCTTGATGCGCAACCGCATTTGCAAGGCGAAGCGGCCAAAAAAACCAAAGTGGCCATGTTTTGCACTGGCGGTATCCGCTGCGAAAAATCCACCGCGCTCATGAAAATGCGCGGCTTTGAAGAGGTCTACCACCTGGAAGGCGGCATTCTCAAATACTTAGAAGAGGTTCCACCTGAGCAAAGCACCTGGGAAGGCGATTGCTTCGTTTTTGACGAACGGGTGAGTGTGGGACACGGCCTGGGTTTGGGCCACCATGAGCTGTGCCGTTCATGCCGTTGGCCCTTGAGCGAACAAGACAAACAGTCGCCCCATTACGTCAAAGGCGTCAGTTGCGAGCACTGCCACGACCAACGCACCCCTGAGCAAAAGGAAAAATTGGCCGAGCGCCAACGTCAGGTGGAGTTGGCGGAGTCAAGAGGCGAAGTGCACGTTGGCGCCAAAATGCCCAGCCACGAGGTCCACTGAGGCTCTCTTCAGAGGCTGGTGAGCAACATCTCTCGGTACTCATCTGCCGAGGCAATTCTTGGATTGGTTTTGTGGCAATGGTCGGCCATCGCCCCCGTGATGACCGCGTCAAAAATTTGCTCGGTCACGCCCATGCCGGCCAAGCCTGAGGGCAGCCCCAAGCGGGCGTTCATGTCTTGAATGGCTTCGGGAATATCGGCGCCACTTTGCAAGCCCATGGCTTGGGCCATGCGGTTCAGGCGGTTTTCTTTTTGCACGGATTCGGCGGCCGCATTGAACTGCACCACCGCAGGCAAAAACATGGCGTTCAAAGTGCCGTGGTGCAAGCGCGGATTGACGCCGCCCAAACTGTGGCTCAGCGAGTGAACACAGCCGAGGCCTTTTTGAAACGCCATCGCCCCTTGCATGCTGGCGCTCATCATGTTCAAACGTGCTTCTCGGTCTTGCCCATGGGTGGTGGCTCGCTCAATGTGGGCCCAAGCCCGCGCCAAACCGTCTAAAGCAATGCCGTCGGCGGGTGGGTTGAAGGGCGCAGCCATGAAGGTTTCCATGCAATGGGCCACTGCGTCCATGCCGGTCGCTGCCGTTAACAAGGGGGGCAGCCCGAAGGTCAATTCGGGATCGCAAATGGCCGCCTTGGGCACGATGAACCACGAATGGAATCCGACTTTTCGGCCATCGTCCAGAATCAAAATGGCCCCTCGAGCCACCTCACTGCCGGTGCCACTGGTGGTGGGCACGGCGATGATCGGTGCCACGCGATCGGTGATTTTCAGCGACCCCCCTTCGATGGTGGCGTATGTTTTGAGTGGGCCCTCATGGCTCACGGCAATGCTGACCCCTTTGGCGCAATCAATCGCCGAGCCCCCGCCAACAGCAATCAAGCCGTCGCAACCTTGTGCCCGGTACATCTGGGCTGCAGCGCGCACGGCGGCTTCGGTGGGGTTGGACGGCGTCTGGTCAAACACCGTGACCTGCAAATCGGGCAGGGCGTCGAGGGCTTTTTGCAACACCCCGGCGGCCTTGACACCCGCATCGGTCACCACCAAAGGCTTGGTGATGCCCACCCGCTGACACTCGGCCTGCAACAAACGGACAGCCCCAAAGTCGATTTGGATCTGGGTCACATAGTTGATGAAGGACATGCCGCATTTCTCCCATTGAGGTGCCCAAGGCCCTGCAGGTGACAGACTTTGCAGGGCAGGGCGTTGTACGATCGAGGCCCATTTTGATGCAGGACGGGTCTCATGGCGATGCCCAGCTGTCACCCTTGTTTGGGCTTTGGCCCCCAGTTCTCCTGTTGTGTATGTTGAAGTTTTCATGAGCAGCCACCACCTCAACCCACGCGCTTTGCTGAATGCCGCCACGCGCAGCCTGATCGACCGGGTGGAGCGCGCCGGTCGGCCGCCCATGGCCAGCATGACGGCCCTGCAAGCCCGCGCGTTTTATGACATTGGCGGGCCCATGCTCGACTTGCAACCGCCGCCACACGTCGACCGAGTGGAAGCCCTGCAGATCCCCACCCGAGATGGGTATGCCATGCCGGCAAGGCTTTATGCACCGCACCCACCGCACCCCACCCAAAACGGTGCAGCGCCAATGCCGGTGCTGCTTTACTTGCATGGTGGCGGTTTCACGGTGGGCAGCTTGACCACCCACGATGTGTTGTGCCGCCAACTGTCACGTCTGGGGCACTGTGCGGTGGTTTCGCTGGACTATCGACTGGCGCCCGAACACCGTTTTCCAACAGCGGTCCATGACGCTTGGGATGCCTTGACTTGGCTGCACCAGCACGGAAGCACCTTGGGCTTGGACGCTCAGCGATTGGCCATTGGCGGCGACAGCGCAGGGGGCACCTTGAGCGCCGTGTGCGCCTTGATGGCCCGCGATGCCGGCTTGCAACTGGCTTTGCAGTTGCTGTTTTACCCGGGCACCACGGCCCACCAAAATACCGAGTCGCACCACACATTTGCCGACGGCTTCATGCTGGACCAAGCCACGGTGGACTGGTTTTTTGCCCAATACATCGACCAAACTGACCGCGATGATTGGCGCTTTGCCCCCCTGAACGCGCCCGACCATTCGGGGCTGGCACCCGCTTGGATTGGCTTGGCAGAGTGCGACCCTTTGGTGGACGAGGGCGTGCAATACGCCGACACCTTGCGCATGGCTGGGGTGCCGGTTGAGCTGGAGATTTACAAAGGGGTGGTGCATGGTTTCATCACCATGGGCCGCGCTATTCCTGACGCATTGCAGGCGCACGCAGACGCTGGACGTGCTTTGAAAAACGCTTTTGAAAGATAAGCCATGAAACGACAAGACTTCCGTTTTTCTCACCGCATGCGCGTTCGCTGGGTTGAGGTGGACATGCAACAAATCGTCTTCAATGGCCATTATTTGATGTACTTCGACACCGCCGTGACCGATTACTGGCGCAGGCTGGCCATGCCCTATGCCGAAACCATGCACCAACTCGGCGGCGACCTGTATGTCAAAAAGGCCAGCGTCGAGTACCACGCCAGTGCCGAGATGGACGATTTTTTGGACGTGTGCATGCGTTGCGACCGCATCGGCAATTCCTCCATGACCTTTGTCGGGGCCATTTTCAGGGGCGACGAGTTGCTGATCACCAGCGAGCTGGTGTATGTCTACGCCGACCCGGTGGCCAAAAAAAGCCAGGCAATTCCGGCTCCTTTGCGCGACATGCTGACGGGCTATGAAAACGGCGAAGACATGGTGCAAGTGCAGCTGGGCACTTGGCAAGACTTGCAACACTTGACCAGCCCCTTGCGAACCCAAGTTTTTGTGCACGAACAAAAAGTGCCGGCCGAGATGGAATGGGATGAGGCCGATGGCACCGCCGTGCATGGCGTGGTGTTGAACCG
This sequence comes from Pseudomonadota bacterium, assembly GCA_046047055.1. Taxonomy (GTDB): domain Bacteria; phylum Pseudomonadota; class Gammaproteobacteria; order Burkholderiales; family Burkholderiaceae_C; genus Limnohabitans_A. The sequence goes on from JBJOIR010000024.1 coordinate 18,320, forward strand.
CATGGGCTTACCGCTGGCCACCGGCCGATTGTTGCAACACGCCCCTGGTGTGGCGCGCATTGGCCGCATGGCGGTCAAAAAGCAAATGCGTGGCGGAGATTTGGGCCAACGCGTGCTGCACGCCCTGATGCAGGCCGCCAAAGACCGAGGCGACCACGAAGTGGTTCTTCATGCGCAATGCAGCGCTGAAGGCTTTTACAAACGCTCAGGCTTTGTCCCGCAAGGCGCTATTTTTGAAGAAGCGGGCATTGCCCACATTGAAATGGTGCGCACGCTGTAATCGCCTCGCTGAAGGCCTCAAATGTCGGCCAACAGCGGGTAGGGCAAATCAGCCAATTCGAGCTTCGGACCATCGGGCAAACTGACCTGCCAGCCGGTGTGCTGGCTTTCAAGCGTGCCACTCACGAGCGCATCAAAACCCTGGCCATCGGGTCTGGCCGCACTCAACACCACGGTGGCGCAAGCTTGCTCGGGGTCGGCGGGGGTGAACACATCTTGACCTGCAGCCAAAGCGACTGGACTGTGCACACGCGCTGCGCGCCGCTTCAAAGTGCCGCGAAACTGGCTGCGCGCCACTACTTCTTGGCCGGGGTAGCAACCTTTTTTGAAGTTCACGCCCCCAACAGATTCATAGTTGAGCATTTGCGGCACAAACGCCTCAAACACCGGTTGGCTGACCAAGGTCACGCCACTCATGACTTCGCACCAGCGCCAGATTTCAAGTTCCAAGGCGGACCCTGAGGGCAAAGGGTGATCGGCCGGGGCCAGCCACAGCGCCCGGGGCACCGTGCGCTCGCCCAACACAGCGGGATACAAAGACACCGTGTGGGTGAGTCCTGCAACATAGGTCTGCCAGGGTGCTGCATTGCCCACGATGGCTTGGGCGCTGTCGCCCACCAAGCCGCGCAAAGTCCATTGCGCGGTGGCGTCGCTGAGTTTGACCTTGGCGCGCAAGACAAACATCGACAGACGCTTGAGGGTTTGGGCCAGCAAATCCAAACTGAGGACCAGCAGCACCGTGTCTGGGGCGGTCTTGACCAGCACGAAACTGGCTTGCATGCGGCCCTTGGCTGAGCAAAATGCCGCCAAACGCGATTGACCAACAGGCAACAGCAGCACATCGTTGCTCAATTGGTTGTGCAAAAAATTGGCCGCATCCTCACCCTGGGCTTGGATCACGCCCCAATGGGGCAGGGCACTGACCCCGTTCAAATGAGCCGGTGGGATCGTGCTGAAATCTGCGGGGGTGTTCATGTCGTATTTCTGTCATCGGGCAAGGCGTGAATTATCATCCTTCATCGATTGGTTGATCTGAACAAGGACATGGCCGTGCTCAAAGGCTTGAAGACATTACTGGCAATCCTCTTGCTCCTTGGTTTGGCGCTCGTTGCTGGGGCTTTTTGGTGGTTGACCCAGCCGATGGACACCCGGCAGGCCACGCTCGATTTGTCCATCGAGCCGGGCACTTCGCCCAAAGCGATCGCCCAAGCGGTGGCCGATGCGGGCGCCCAAACTTCACCCACCTTGCTTTTTGCTTGGTTCAGGTTGTCGGGACAATCGCGACAAATGCGCGCGGGCAGCTACGAAATTTCGCCAGGAACTTCGCCCAAAATGCTTTTGAACATGCTGGTGCGGGGAGAAGAAAGCCTGCGCAGCGTGACTTTGGTCGAAGGCTGGAACTGGCGCCAAGTGCGCCAAGCTTTGGCCAAAGCCGATAACCTCAAGCCTGACAGCCGCACCCTGAGCGACGAGAGTCTGATGGCCCAATTGGGTCGCGCGGGGGTCGCACCCGAGGGCCGTTTTTATCCTGACACCTATGCCTACGCCAAAGGCGCCAGCGATTTGGCTGTGTTGCAGCGGGCCATGAAAGCCATGGACAAACACGTGCAATTGGCCTGGGAGGCGCGCCAACCCGGCGTTTCTTTGAAGTCGGCCGAAGAATTGTTGACGCTGGCCAGCATCATTGAAAAAGAAACTGGCAAAGGCAGTGACCGGCCAATGATTTCGGGGGTCTTTAACAACCGCCTGCGCATTGGCATGCGCTTGCAAACCGACCCGACGGTCATTTATGGCCTGGGTGAAGCGTTTGATGGCAACCTGCGGCGTGTGCACCTGACCACCGACAACCCTTGGAACACCTACACCCGAGGCGGTTTGCCACTCACACCGATTGCCATGCCGGGCAAAGCGGCGCTGATGGCAGCGGTACAGCCGGCGCAGACTTCGGCTTTGTATTTTGTGGCCAAGGGGGACGGCAGCAGCCATTTCAGCGCCACCTTGGACGAGCACAATCGCGCCGTGAACCGCTACCAGCGTGGCCAGAAAAACAACGCCGATTGAGCCGGTCTTGAGCCTGCGACAATCGGGTTTTTCCAAAATGCATCAGCAAAAATAAGCAACACATGACACGCGGTTTGTTCATCAGTTTTGAGGGCATTGACGGGGCCGGCAAGTCCACACACATCGAGCGCGTGGCCCAAATCTTTCGTGATGCCGGCCGCGTGCTGGTCTTGACTCGCGAACCCGGTGGTACGGCTTTGTCAGAAAAATTACGCCATTTGGTGCTGCACGACCCCATGGACGCACTGACCGAAGCCTTGCTGATGTTTGCCGCACGGCGTGAGCACTTGGTGCAGGTGATTGAGCCCGCACTGGCGCGCGGCGAAGTGGTGCTGTGTGACCGATTCACCGATGCCACTTTTGCTTACCAAGGCGGTGGCCGTGGCTTTGACTGGCAGGTCTTGTCGCAGTTGGAGCAGATGGTTCAGTCTTTGCCAGAAGGCGGCTTGCGCCAGCCTGATCTGACAGTTTGGTTTGACTTGGACCCCCACATTGCCGCCGAGCGACTGGCTTCCGCCCGTGTGCCCGATAAATTTGAAGCACAACCGACCGCATTTTTTGCAGCGGTGCGCGATGGCTATGCCAAGCGAATGGCCGAGGCCCCAGCGCGTTTTGCGCGCATCGACGCCGCGCAGTCCCTGGCGGCAGTGGGTGAACAAGTCACTGCTGTACTGAAGGCTTGGCAACAACGGGTTGCGGCATGAGTGCCGTGGTCAACGCGCCTTGGATCCATCGACAGGCCACCGATTTGCTGGCCCAACGGGGTCATGCTTGGTTGCTGCAAGGGCCTTCAGGCTTGGGCCAATACGAGCTGGCTTTGGCGCTGGTGTCGGCCTGGTTGTGCGAACAACCCACCGAACACGGCGCCTGCGGCAGCTGCGGCAGTTGTCACGCCATCGAGGTGCGCACCCATGCCGATTTGGCCGTGTTGATGCCTGAAACCGTGATGATCGATTTGGGCTGGCCGTTGTCTGAAAAAGCCCAAGAGGAAATTGATAAAAAAACCCGCAAGCCCAGCAAAGAAATCCGTGTGGACGCCATGCGCGATGCGGTGGAGTTTGCCCAGCGCACCAACGCGCGCGGTCGAGGCAAAGCTGTTTTGGTGTTTCCAGCCGAGCGCATGAACACCATCACCGCCAACGCACTGCTCAAAACACTGGAAGAACCGCCGGGTGATGTGAAGTTTGTGTTGGCCACCGAAGCCAGTCATTTGCTGTTGCCCACCATTCGCAGCCGTTGTTTGGCCCACACCATGAGGTGGCCCGAGGCCGACGAAGCGCTGCAGTGGCTGACAGGGCAGGGCGTTCCCCAAGATGTGGCCAAAGCTTTGCTGCAAAGCGCCGGCGGGCGCCCGACCGATGTCCTGCGCCAAGCCCAAGCCGGCTTGTCTCCCGCTTGGTGGGCGGCTTTGCCCAAAGCCATGCTGCAAGGCGATGCGCGGCATTTGGCTGATCTGAGCCCAGCGCAAGCCGTCGATGCATTGCAAAAATTGTGTCACGACATGGTGTTGCGCCATGCAGGCGCGGCACCGCGTTTTTTTGAGTCGGCGCAATTGCCCGCCACAGCCGCCAATTTGACCTTATTAACCGACTGGTTCAAACGCCTGATGCAGTCTGCCAAAACTGCCGAACACCCTTTCAATGCCGGTCTGATGCTCGAAGCCCTGACGGCCGATGCGCGCCAAACCCTCCAGTTCAAGAGCTGACCGATGTACACCGATTCCCATTGCCACCTGAATTTTCCTGAGCTGATGGACCAGCTCGACACCATCAAGCAAGCCATGCAAGCGGCTCAGGTCACACGCGCTTTGTGCATTTGCACCACGCTGGAAGATTTTGACGATGTGCACCGGCTGGCCATGGCGCATGACCACATGTGGGCCACGGTGGGCGTGCATCCCGACAACGAAGGCGTGCAAGAGCCTACTTTGCAAGATTTGCTGGCGGGTGCGGCAAAGCCCAAAGTTGTCGCCATTGGCGAAACGGGTCTCGACTATTACCAAATGGAAGAGCGCAAAGGCGGGCGCAGTGTGGCCGACATGGAATGGCAGCGCGAGCGTTTTCGCACCCACATTCGCGCGGCGCGGCAAACGCAATTGCCGCTGGTGATTCACACCCGACAAGCCTCTGATGACACCTTGGCCATTTTGAAAGAAGAGGGCGAACAAGGCGGAGCAGGCTCGGCTGGGGGCGTCTTTCATTGCTTTACCGAAAGCATGCAAGTGGCGCGCGCCGCGCTGGATTTGGGCTTTTACATTTCACTGTCGGGCATCTTGACATTCAAGTCGGCAGCCGATTTGCGCGAGGTGGCCAAGTTTGTGCCAGATGACCGTTTGTTGATCGAAACCGACAGCCCATATTTGGCACCTGTGCCTTACCGAGGCAAATTAAACAACCCTTCCTATGTGCCCTATGTGGCTCAGCTATTAGCCGAACTTCGGGGCAGCAGCAGCGAAGCCATTGGGCATTTGACGACTCGAAATTTCCTCCAATTGTTCGCGAAAACGGCGGCTTAAAATATCATGTTTAACTTTAATAAAATTAAAAAGTGCGTTGTTTTAATTGGATTTATCGGATTCAATGGACTGGCGCATGCAGGGTCTTATGAGGATTTCTTCAAGGCCGTGCAGATGGACGATGTGCGCACCGTTCAGTCTTTGTTGCAGCGTGGTTTTGACCCCAATACCGTCAACCCGCAAGGCGTTCCTGCCTTGATTTTGGCGGTCAGAGAACCGTCCTTGAAAGTGGCCCAGTTGTTGGCGGCTTGGCCCAAGGCCAAAAACGAGGTGCGCAACGAAAACGACGAAAGTGCGTTGATGTTGGCTGCGCTCAAAGGCTATTTTCCTTTGGTCAAACTGCTGGTTGAAAACGATGCCGATGTGAACAAACCCGGCTGGACGCCTTTGCATTACGCCGCCACAGCGGGCAATGTGCCCATCATTGAGTTGCTGCTCGAAAACAGTGCTTACATTGACGCCGAGTCACCCAATGGCAGCACGCCTTTGATGATGGCCGCGATGTACGGATCGCCAGAGTCCGTCAAAACGCTGATTCAAGCAGGTGCTGATTTGAATGTGAAAAACCAATTGGGTTTGACCGCGCTGGATTTTGCCGTGCGCGGCAACCGCCAAAACGCAAAAGAATTGATTGAAACTGGTTTGCAACGCGAAGCCGCTCGCAAAGCACGTCAACAAGCGATCGAGCCTCCCACAGTGGAAGCCCCCAAAGCAGACGCCCCCAAACAATAAGGATGCAGTGGCCACGGCCCAAAGACCACCGCATACCACCACTTTAGATTCATACGATGTATATTATGTAAAGTCACATGGATCGAATAAGTTGATTAAATTCATTAAAAAGAATCGAGCATGTGCCCAGTTGCATGGCAAAATCTCGCCGTTCTATTCACTTGGAGAAATATCTTGAACAAAGCAGAACTGATTGAAGCATTGGCCAAAGAAACAGACATGTCCAAAGCGGCTGCCGGTCGCGCTGTGAGCGCTCTGGTTGAAATCATCACCAAGACAGTTGCAAAAAAACAAGACGTGCAATTGATCGGTTTTGGTACCTTCAAAGCTGCCAAGCGTGCAGCTCGCGTTGGCAAGAACCCACGCACTGGTGAGAAGTTGAAGATTGCAGCTGCTACTGTGCCCCGTTTCACTGCTGGTGCCGCATTCAAAGCTGCCGTGAACAAGAAGAAGTAATTTCTGATTGCTTCGGCCAAAAGGCAGCCAGGGAGAGACACCTGGCTGTTTTTTTTTGCAGATTTGGTTTCCGCCTCATCTCCAAGCTAACTTCAGCTCATCGGCCCTTGCACTCAGGGGTGTGAACGACAATCTCCCATTTGGGTTTTGGTACTGCGCGTTAATTTATGGCGATTCAATGGTTTCCTGGGCACATGCACCTGACGCGCAAAGCGATTGGGGAACGCATCAAAGAGATCGATGTCGTCATCGAAATGCTGGACGCGCGTTTGCCCGGCTCCAGTGCCAACCCGATGTTGGCCGAACTCATTCAAGGCAAACCGGGTCTCAAAATCTTAAGCAAGCAAGATTTGGCCGATCCCCTTCAAACTGGCGCTTGGCTGGCCCACTACAACGCCATGCCCGATGTGCGCGCCTTGGCTTTGGACACCAGCATGGTCTCGCCTGCCAAAGCACTGATTGACGCTTGCCAACAATTGGCGCCCCTGCGTGGTGGCATGGTCAAGCCCATGCGCGTGTTGATCTGCGGCATTCCCAACGTGGGCAAATCGACCCTCATCAACACGCTCAAAGGCAAGAAAGCCGCCAAAACCGGTGACGAAGCCGGTGTCACCAAGCTCGAGCAGCGCATCACGTTGGCCGATGACTTTTATCTGTACGACACCCCCGGCGTGCTGTGGCCACGCATCATCGTTGAGCAAAGTGGCTTCAACTTGGCCGCCAGTGGCGCCATTGGCGTGAACGCGTTTGACGAAGAAGTGGTCGCCCTCGAGCTTTTGAACTACCTGATACCCCACTACCCTTCAGCCATCGAAGCGCGCTACAAAATCAAGGATGTCGGCTCACACACCGATGAAACCCTGCTCGAAGCCATCGCACGTCAACGGGGTGCCATTCAAAGTGGCGGACGGGTCAACACCACCAAGGCGGCGGAACTGGTGATTCACGATTTTCGATCTGCCGCATTGGGGCGACTCACACTGGAAACCCCACAAGAATTTGCCCAATGGTGGGCTGAAGGCAAGATAGCCGACGCCGAGCGAACCCAGCGCAAAGAAGGCAGCAAGAAAGCCAAAAAACTGGCGCGCGATTGAGGCAACACAACCCATGACACACCATGTGCCCCACCAAGCGACGCCTGACAAAGAGGCCATCGCCCTCCTCCCCCCGTTCGATCGTTTGGGGCTGGACCGCATCACCTTGGTGAGTTCTGCCGAGCAAGCGCACCAGGCGTTTGAGAAACTCATGCAAAGCCGTGCTTGGGGTTTTGATACCGAATCCAAACCCACATTCAAAGTCGGCGAGCACTCTGACGGCCCCCATGTGCTGCAACTCTCCACACCCGAGCGAGCCTGGGTGATTCAGTTGCATGACCCCGAATGCCGTGCCGTAGCCGCAAAGTTGTTGGCGGCACCGGGCATCGTGAAAGCCGGTTTTGGCTTGGGCGACGACCGCAAACGCATCATCCACAAACTGGGCATTGAACCGCAAGGCATTTTGGAGCTGAACACGGTGTTTCACCAACGCGGCTACCGAAAAGACATGGGCGTCAAAGGTGCCGTAGCGGTGCTGTTTCAACAACGCTTCATCAAATCCAAAAAAGCCGCCACCAGCAATTGGGCCAATGCCCGACTGAGCGAAGCCCAATTGGTCTATGCCGCCAACGACGCTTACGCGGCCATTCGGGTCTGGGCGGTCTTGGGGTTAAGCCAGGGCTAAATTGACCCGACCCTCCTCATAAAATCGCTGCTGTCTGGCTTGCTGCCCAAGCTCAGCAACACCTTAACCCTTCCCATGTCAGAAGCCCTACTCGCCCAACACCCAAGCGCCGCCCTGTTGATGCAAGCCGATCACACCGTGATGGCATTTGCCAACGCTTTGTGGTGCGTGCGCAGGCCCAAACCCTTTGTGCTGGTGATCGAAGGGCAAGTGGGCCAAGAAGCCGAAGCAACGAGCGACTACCTGCACGACCAACTTCTGTTGCCCGAATGGCGCGAAGCGTTTTACAAACTCGTCGATGACACCGGCTTGGTGGTGTGTCTGAACGTGCACACCCAACACCCCACCTACCGCGACGTGCGTGGCCGTTCCAGCAAAGGCCGATTGAGCCAGGGCGAGTACTACCACCACGACGGCTGCACAGGCCCCGTCAAGCCACGCTTTGTCGAAATCCGCTGCCCCATTCAGCCGCAAACACGCGGCGTAGCCACCGCCGTGGCCCCGCACCGCGATGTGGTCAGAGCGATGGTGCAAGTGCTGCCCACCGAACTGGCCAGCACAGCAGCACTGGCCACGCAAGACATGAGCCCCTTGGACCACATGGATGCCGATGCGCTCGACCACTTGCAAGGCCTCATCACGCGCACGGTACGCAAAAAGTTAGACGCCGAAGGGGCTCGCAGCTACTTTCGCCAAGTGGATGCTGCCGCCAACGCCTACTTTGAACCGTGGGCCTTGGGCGAAAGCCGCTTCATTGCCAACGCCAACAGCGGCACCACCATGCAACACCGGCGCGCCTACCAAGCCCCACACACGGGCGGCGTGGCCAATGGCCACTTGGTCAAGCGCTGGACCAATGAAGAGCTGCTGCTACCCGGGCAGGTGGTGGACCAAGCCTTGATCGCGGCGCTGTGCAGCGAAGAAGGTGAAGAAGTCGAAGGCGCTGAGGGGTGTTACCTCGGGGCGCATTGAAGGGCACTTTGAGGATCACTTGAATAGGCGAATAAAAAAACGATTTGGTTGCGTTGAAATCGGCGCAATAAAGCCGTCAGACCCAACCCATGTTCGCTTTGAATGTGCAATCTCACTTCTGTGGGATTTCTCGTGTGAGCGATCTCCCTGAATGAAAAAAGCCCAGACAGCTTCCTGTCTGGGCTTCTTTTTTTCAGCGCGAAGCGTTTACTTCTTGCTAGGCGGCAAGTCCGTGCAACTGCCATGCGCCACCTCAGCCGCCATGCCGATGCTTTCGCCCAGCGTGGGGTGCGGGTGGATGGTTTTGCCGATGTCCACAGCGTCTGCGCCCATTTCAATGGCCAGAGCAATTTCGCCAATCATGTCGCCCGCGTGCGTGCCCACCATGCCGCCGCCCAAGATCTTGCCGTGGCCATGGGCCTCGGGTGAATCGTCAAACAACAGTTTGGTCACGCCTTCGTCGCGGCCGTTGGCAATGGCGCGGCCCGAGGCGGTCCAAGGGAACAAGCCCTTTTTCACCTTGATGCCTTGCGCTTTGGCTTGGTCTTCGGT
>JBJOIR010000025.1:0-27556 GCA_046047055.1 Pseudomonadota bacterium
CCGCCAGCCCCGCCAGTACAAGCCCCACCCCCCGTGGTGAAAGTGCCTGAGGCTCCACCGGTGTACACCGGCCCCACTTCCATGGCGCGCTCCAGCAAAGAATACCGAAAAGACGCTGCGGCACATTTGTATGGCCATCAATCCCATCGCATTTACAAAGGTCGCTTGCCCCCGATGCTGGAAGCCGTGGGGGTGTTGAATGTGGACATTGACCACCGAGGCGAAGTAAAAGCCATCAACTGGATGCGCGCACCCAAACACGTGCCGATGGTGATGGCCGAGATTGAGCGCATGGTGAAATCAGCGGCGCCTTACCCGGCCCCCAAACACATGCGCGAAGTCACCTACACCGATACTTGGCTGTGGCACAAGAGTGGCCGTTTCCAGCTGGACACCCTGACCGAGGGTCAAAACTGAAGACCTGAATAAATTAAAGCTCGCAAGCTTTGCGGCCTGCGTGCGGCCTGCAAGCGTTGCGACCTGTTCACGGTAGTAGCTAAATCAGGAGGCCCACTGCGTGGGCGCTTTCACTCGGCCGGACGGTCGGCCTGAGACCCCGCAGAAGGCGACACGGGTGCCGCAGCAAGTGCCTCGGTGGATTCAGGAAAGCACATTTTTTCGCCGTCCCAACGCTGGCCACACCAGCAAACGCCCTCGGCGTTGATGATGCATGTGCCGGTGCCACAGCACCTGGTGTCTTCTGACATGGACCGCTCCTGAAATCCGTGTGGATGAAAAGCCGCAGGATGCCTGAAACGCCGCCAGGCCTCCCGCAACTTCTGTCAAAGACCTGCTGCGGCCTTGGCTTTTTCGCAAGCCATCAAGATGCGCTCGGGTGTGGCCGGTGCGTCCATGTAAACCACCGATTTGTGCTGCGCACTGGCGGCCACCGCATCGCGCAAAGCAAAGAAAGCCGACAGGCCCAACATCAATGGCGGCTCGCCGGTGGCTTTGCTGTTGAAGGGTGTGGGTTTCAGGTTGGCGTTGTCGAACAACGAAATCTTAAAGTGTTCGGGGATATCGCCGGCCACCGGGATTTTGTAAGTGCTGGGGCCGTGCGTGAGCAGCTTGCCCTTCTTGTCCCAAATGCACTCTTCCATGGTCAACCAACCCATGCCCTGCACATAAGCACCTTCGATTTGGCCCTTGTCAATGGCCGGGTTGATGCTGCGGCCCACGTCGTGCACGATGTCCACGGCCTTCAGCCACCACTCGCCGGTGCGGGTGTCGATCTCCACTTCGCTGACAGCCGCGCCGTAGCAGTAGTAATAGAAAGCACGGCCATTCAGGGTGGTGAAGTCGTATTTGATTTCAGGCGTCATGTAAAAGCCCGTCACCGACAAGCCAACACGGTCCAACCAAGCTTGTTTGGTCACATCGGCCCACTTCACGGCCTTGCCGCCGCCGTGCACTTCATTGTTCGCGAAAGTCACGTCGGCTTCGCTGCAAGCCAACATGCGGGCAGCGACTGGCTTCAGGCGATCACGCATTTGTGCGGTCGCGTTCATGATGGCCGCACCGTTGATGTCTGCGCCACTCGAGGCGGAGGTTGCCGAGGCGTTGGGCACTTTTTGCGAGTCGGTGGCGGTCACCCGCACATGGTCCACGCTGATGCCCAAACCATCGGCGCAGACCTGCGCCATTTTGGTGTTGAGGCCTTGGCCCATTTCGGTACCGCCGTGGTTGCAGCTCACCGAGCCGTCCATGTACACCACCAGCAATGCGCCGCCTTGGTTCAGATGCGTGGCGGTAAAGCTGATGCCGAACTTGAGAGGCACCAAGGCCAAACCGCGCTTGCGGGTTTTGCTCTTGGCGTTGAAGGCTTGCACCGCAGCGCGGCGCTCAGCGTATTTGGATTCCTGCTCCACCTGGTCGATCACTTTGTCACCCACCCAGTCTTCAATCAATTGGTTGTATTGGGTCGTCATGGTGTCGGGCGTGCCACTGATGGCCGGGTCTTTATAAAGGTTGAGCTTGCGCACTTCCAAGGGGTCTTTACCCAAGGTCATGGCAATTTCGTCCATCACGGTCTCGATGCCAAACATGCCTTGCGGGCCACCGAAACCGCGGAAAGCGGTCGCACTCTGGGTGTTGGTTTTGCAGCGGTGGCTGACCAACTTGAGCGCGGGCAAGTGGTAGGTGTTGTCAATGTGCAAGCAGGCCCGGTCGTTCACGGGACCGGAGTAGTCGGTGCTGTAGCCGCAGCGCGACATGAGCGTGATGTCAGCCCCCAACACGCGGCCATTGTCGTCAAAGCCCACCTCGTAATCGATGCGGAAATCGTGTCGCTTGCCGGTCACCGTCATGTCGTCATCGCGGTTGACGCGCAGCTTGACGGGTTTGCCCAGCTTGTGTGCGGCCAAGGCAGCGCTTTGGCTGAAGATGCTGGCATTGCCCTCTTTGCCGCCAAAGCCACCGCCCATGCGGCGGCAAATCACTTCAACATCGTTGGTGTGCAAGTTCAGGGCGTGTGCGGCCTCGCGTTGGTTGCCATCGGGGTGTTGGGTGGACACATACAGCGTGAGCTGCCCATCTTCTTTGGGCACGGCATAGGTGATCTGGCCTTCCAGATAAAACTGCTCTTGTTGCCCTGTGCGGGTGGTGCCCTTGATCTTGTGAGGCGCATGGGCAATAGCCGCTGCGGCGTCGCCGCGCGTGATGCCCTTGGCCGGCATGATGAAGCTGTTGGCTTGCATCGCCTCTTCGACCGTCAGTATGGGGGGCAGCTCTTTCACCAGCACCTTGGCTTTTTTGGCCACTTCGCGCGCGTACAGCATGTCGCGCGCCACCACCACCGCCACGGCTTGGCCCACAAATTCAACCTTGCCGGCGGCCAAAAACGGGTCGTCGTGCACGATGGGGCCGCAGTTGTTTTCACCGGGAATGTCTTTCGCCGTGTACACCGCCACCACGCCGTGTTCTTTCAAGATGGCGGCGCGGTCAATGCCGTCGCCAATCAACTCGCCATGCGCCACGGGCGACAAAATCAACGCGGCATACAACGTGCCGGCATGCTCAGGAATGTCGTCGATGTACGTCGCGCTACCGGTGACATGGAGGTGCGCCGATTCGTGAACCACATCGGTGCCTTGCTGCACGCCCGAAGAGGGCAGCAGATTTTTGAGTGGAGTAGGAGCGTTCATTCAAGCCACCTCTTTCGTTTGTTCTTCAATGAATTCCAAAGCCAAATTACGCGCCACCAAAGCGCGGTAGGCCCAAGTGGCTCGCAAGCCGTCGCGCGCGGTGAAACTGGCGGCAATAGCGGCATCCAGATCGGCGGCTTTCACACTCGATGGCGTTTGACCTTCCAGCACGGCCTCCAGTTGGGGTGCACGGGCGGGGAAGGGACTCAAGCCGTTGTAGGCCAATCGAACGCCCTTCAGTTTTCCGCCTTCCAGGGTGTAGCTGATGGCTGCACAGGTGGCTGAAATGTCTTGCTCAAAACGCTTGCTCACTTTGTGCGCACGGAACATTTGTCCGGCCACAGGCTTGCGCAGCTCCACCGCTTCGATGAACTCGCCGGCTTCCAACACGTTTTTTTTCATGCCGGTATAAAAATTTTCCAGCAAGACATTGCGCGTCTTTTCACCCCGGCGCAAAACCAAATTGGCACCCAGCGCCAGCAAGCACGGCATGGAGTCGCCAATCGGTGAGCCGTTGGCAATGTTGCCCGCAAGCGTGGCTGTCGAGCGGATCGGTGGTGAGCCAAAGCGACGCAGCACCTCGGCAAAGTCGGGATAGGCTTTGGCGATCAGCGCTTCAACTTGCGTCAACGAGACAGCGGCACCAATGCGCCAAACGTGGTCTGTCTCGACCACTTGGCGCAATTCTTTGACATTGCCCAGATACATGATGTGGTCTGGCCGGGCGAACTGCTTGTTCACTTGCAGGCCAATTTCTGTGCTGCCGGCCAACAAGGTGGTGGTCGGGTGTTTGACCAAGTAATCGGCCACCTCCATCAAGGTGGCGGGTGAGACAAATTCATTGCCCTTTTTGGTGCGCACAACGGGCTGAACAATGATGTCGCCATCCAAACTGAGGGTCGGAACGCTGGCACGCTGAATCTGCTTGAGCAGCGGCACATCGGCGCTGTCATCGAGTTTGAGTGCTTCCGGTTTGGCGCAGGCTTGGGTGGCCGACTCAATGATTGGCTTGTAGCCGGTGCATCGGCACAGGTTACCGCTCAAGGCATCGGTGATTTGTTGGCGATTGGGTGTGGGCAGCACTTGCACCAAATTCACCAAACTCATGACGATGCCGGGGGTGCAAAAGCCGCACTGCGAGCCGTGGCACTTGACCATTTCGGCTTGCACGGGGTGCAAGGTGCCATCGGCTTTTTTCAGGCTCTCGACGGTCTTCACCGATTTGCCATCCAACGACGGCAGCAGCTGGATACACGCGTTGGTGGCCACATAGTCCACCCCGGTTCCCGCTGCATTCAGCTCGCCCACCATCACCACACAAGCGCCGCAATCGCCTTCTGCACAACCCTCCTTGGTGCCGGTGCGGTGCATTTGCTCGCGCAAATAATCCAAAACAGTGGTGGTGCGGCGCTTGCCTTGGGCTTCAACGATTTGGCCGTCGAGCACAAAGCGCACGGTGTTGGTGACTTGGGACATGGTGGGGGGAATCTTTCAACGGAAGTGCCCCGATTTTAAAGACCCACAGACCGCCGCGGGGCCCTTTCAGGGACTCAATTTGAAAAAATCGCCCCTAACCCTCAAGACCCCCGATAGGTGGAATAGCTCCAAGGGCTGGCCAACAGCGGCACATGGTAGTGCTGGTCTTCGTGGGCCACACCAAAGTCGAGGCTGACTTGGTTCAAAAAGTGCGGCTCGGGCAGTTCCACGCCCTTGGACTTGAAGTAGTCACTCACATTAAAGACCAAACGGTAGGTGCCTTTGCGCAAACTGGCGTGGTCGTACAGCAGGCCATCCGGATTGCGCCCGTCACTGTTCAGGGTAAAACTTTTGACCAAAGTGGCCTGCGCGCCCTGCGTGTTGTACAGGGCCACCTGCATGCCCGCCGCAGGGCAACCGTGCATGGTGTCCAAAACGTGTGTGCTCAATCCCATGGTGTTGCCCGCCTCTCGTGCCTGATTGATGTAGGAGATATGAAGGAGTTTTGAAAGGGTTTTGAAACACCTTTCAATCCGGTCGACCGAAGTGTATACAATTTTGCATTTAATGGCTATGATTTCCGAAACAGACACCAAAACACCCGGGCGCACACCCGAAAAAGGGACGCGAGACATGGAAACTTCCACCACGCACCACATCGTCGAATCTCTGACCCGCGCCATTGTGGAGCACCGCTTGTTGCCCGGCTCCAAACTGGCCGAACAAAAGTTGGCCGACCATTTTGGGGTGTCACGCACCTTGGTGCGACAAGCCTTGTTTCAGTTGTCGCAAAACCGCTTGATCAAACTCGAGCCCGCTCGGGGTGCATTTGTGGCCGCGCCTTCGGTCGAAGAAGCGCAACAGGTGTTTGCGGTACGCCGCATGCTGGAAGCCGAGATGACCCGCGCTTTTGTGCAACAAGTCACCCCCGAACAAATCACCGCCTTAAAAGAGCACATCGTTCAAGAACGAGAAGCCGTGACGCAAGGCGACATCACGGGCCGAACCGAACTGCTGGGTGATTTTCATGTGCGCATGGCCGAGTTGATGCACAACGATGTGTTGGCCCAGGTGTTGGGTGAGTTGATCTCGCGCTGCGCATTGATCACGCTGATGTACCAGTCGCGCAACGAAGCTGAACACTCCACCGACGAGCATGAAGCCATCGTGGCGGCGCTGGCGGCACGCAACAGTGATTTGGCGGTGCGCCTGATGCACGAACACTTGCAGCATGTAGAGCAAAGTTTGACTTTCGATCGCCAAGTGCCCACCCATGACATTTCACTGGCGCTGGCCTGAACCCATCGCCCCTAGCCGAGCTGACGACATGCGCATTTACAACTCAACCCTGCCCTACCCCCGCGACCTGAAAGGCTATGGTCGCCAAGTGCCCCATGCCCAATGGCCGGGTGGCGCCCGCGTGGCGGTGCAATTTGTCCTCAATTACGAAGAGGGCGGCGAAAACTCGGTGCTGCACGGCGACGCCGGATCCGAACAATTTTTGTCCGAAATGTTCAACCCCGCCTCCTTTCCAGAGCGCCACATCAGCATGGAAGGTATATACGAATACGGCTCGCGCGCTGGGGTTTGGCGTCTCTTGCGGGAGTTTGAAAAACGCGGCCTGCCGCTCACGGTGTTTGGCGTCGCCACCGCGCTGCAAAAACACGACGAGGTGACCGCCGCATTCCAAGAATTGGGTTACGACATTGCCTGCCATGGCCTGAAGTGGATTCATTACCAAAACATCGACGAAGCCACAGAGCGCGCCCACATGGCTGAGGCCATGGACATTTTGAAAAAACTCACCGGCGAGCGTCCTTTGGGTTGGTACACCGGTCGCGACAGCCCCAACACGCGACGCTTGGTGGCCGACTATGGCGGCTTTGAGTACGACAGCGATTACTACGGCGACGACCTGCCCTTTTGGATGAAAGTGCGCAAGTCGGATGGCAGCGACGCTGCACAGCTGATCGTGCCCTACACGCTCGACTGCAACGACATGCGCTTTGCTTTGCCGCAAGGCTACTCGCATGCCGACCCCTTCTTTCAGTACATGAAGGACACCTTTGACGCGCTGTATGCCGAGGGTGACCCGAACGGCGACAACGCCCCCAAGATGATGAGCATCGGCATGCACTGCCGATTGCTGGGACGACCTGGCCGCATCACGGCCTTGCAACGATTTTTGGACCACATCCAAGCCCACGACCACGTCTGGGTGGCTCGGCGCATCGACATTGCCCGGCACTGGAAAGCCACACACCCCTACATGGACTGAACATGCCCCTGACCCTAGAACAACTCAACAGCGCCAGCCGCGAAGAAGCCGCCCACATGCTGGACGGTCTGTACGAACACTCGCCGTGGATTGCCGAGCAAG
This sequence comes from Pseudomonadota bacterium, assembly GCA_046047055.1. GTDB lineage: Bacteria > Pseudomonadota > Gammaproteobacteria > Burkholderiales > Burkholderiaceae_C > Limnohabitans_A. The sequence continues at coordinate 7,000 of JBJOIR010000025.1, forward strand.
CGCTGGATGCGCGCCCTTTCAACTCGTTGGCGCACCTGAAACATGCCATGACCGAAGTGCTGGCCCGCGCTGGACGCGATGCACAACTGGGCCTGATCCGCGCTCACCCCGAGTTGGCGGGCAAGGCCATGGTCAGCAAAACACTCACCGCCGAGTCCACCAACGAGCAAACCAAGGCTGGCCTGACCGATTGCACGCCAGAAGAGTTTGCAAAAATTCAACGCCTGAACGCCGAATACAACGCCAAATTTGGCTGGCCATTCATCTTGGCCGTGCGCGGCCCACGCGGGGTGGGTTACAACAAACAACAAATCATCGACGCCTTTGAGCGGCGCTTGAACGGTCACCCCGATTTCGAATTGGCCGAGTGCCTGCGCAACATCCACCGGATTGTGGAAATTCGCCTGAACGACAAATTTGGCGTCGAGCCTCAGCTGGGTCACCAAGTCTGGGACTGGCAAGAAAAACTGGCGCAGCACTCCGACCCCGGCTTTGCCGAACAGGGGCAATTGACAGTGACTTACCTCACCGATGCGCACCGGGCTTGCGCCCAGCGCATCATGCAAAACCTGCGCGACTGCGGCTTTGATGACGTTTACACCGATGCCGTGGGCAATGTGGTGGGTCGCTACCACCCCGCCGTTTCAGGTGGCCGCTATTTGCTCACAGGCAGCCACTACGACACCGTGCGCAACGGTGGCAAATACGACGGCCGCCTGGGCATTTTTGTGCCTATGGCCTGTGTGCAACAACTGCACCAACAGCACAAACGGTTGCCCTTTGGCATCGAAGTGGTGGCCTTTGCAGAAGAAGAAGGGCAACGCTACAAAGCCACTTTCTTGGGCTCGGGCGCACTCATTGGCGACTTCAAAGCCGAATGGCTGGAGCAGCAAGATGCCGATGGCATCAGCATGCGCACGGCCATGCAGCATGCGGGCTTGTGCGTGGACGACATCCCCAAAATTCAACGCGACCCCGCGCACTATCTCGGCTTTGTCGAGGTGCACATCGAGCAAGGCCCGGTGCTGAACGAGGTCAACATTCCATTGGGGGTGGTCACCTCGATCAATGGCAGCGAGCGTTATGTGTGCGAGTTCATTGGCACGGCCAGCCATGCCGGCACCACTCCTATGGACCGCCGCCGCGACGCGGTGTGTGCCCTGGCTGAACTGGCGCTTTACCTTGAGCAACGCGCCACACAAGACGGCGACAGTGTGGCCACCATTGGCCAGCTGAATGTCCCCAATGGCTCCATCAATGTGGTGCCGGGGCGCTGCTTGTTCAGCCTGGACATGCGCGCGCCCACCGATGCACAACGCGACGCCTTGGTGGCCGATGTGTTGAAGCAAATGCAGACCATTGCCGAGCGCCGCGGCGTGCGTGTCAAGTCAGAGATGACGATGCGTGCCGCCGCCGCGCCCAGCGCCCCTGAATGGCAAGCGCGCTGGGAAAAAGCGGTTGCAGCCTTGGGTGTCCCGCTGTTCAAGCTGCCCAGTGGGGCTGGCCACGATGCCATGAAATTGCACGAACTCATGCCGCAAGCCATGTTGTTTGTGCGCGGTGAAAACGCCGGCATCAGCCACAACCCACTTGAATCCACCACCAGCGATGACATGCAACTGTGTGTGGACGCTTTCACCCATGTTTTGAACCAACTTACAACGGAATTGTCATGAGCGCCCACAACGTCAATCAAGAAAACCAATACGCACAACTCGACGCTTGGATCGATGCGCACTTTGACGAGCAAGTCAAATTTTTGCAGGCCTTGGTACAAGTGCCTACCGACACCCCGCCTGGCAACAACGCACCGCATGCCGAGCGCACGGCAGAGCTACTGTCCCCCATGGGCTTTGTCGCCGAAAAGCACGCTGTACCAGCAGCCGACGTGAAGGCCTATGGCTTGGAGTCCATCACCAACCTGATCGTGCGCCGCAAATATGGCGAAGGAAAAACCATTGCCCTGAACGCCCACGGCGACGTGGTGCCGCCCGGCGAAGGCTGGACACACCCGCCCTATGGTGGCGAAATCCACAATGGCGCGATGTATGGCCGCGCCACCGCCGTGAGCAAGTGCGACTTTTCCACCTTCACCTTTGCCACCCGAGCACTCGAATCGCTGAAAGCCCCGCTCAAAGGCGGCGTCGAACTGCACTTCACCTACGACGAAGAATTTGGTGGCGAAATGGGCCCCGGCTGGTTGCTGGCCAAAGGCTTAACGAAGCCCGATTTGATGATCGCAGCCGGCTTCAGCTACCAAGTCGTCACGGCGCACAACGGCTGCCTGCAAATGGAAGTGACCGTGCAAGGCGAGATGGCACACGCGGCTATTCCCGACAGCGGTACCGACGCCTTGCAAGGTGCGGTGCACATCTTGAATGCCTTGCACGCCCTCAACACGCAATACCTGAAAGTCACCTCCAAGGTCGAAGGCATCACCCACCCCTATCTGAACGTGGGCCTGATCTCTGGCGGCACCAACACCAATGTGGTGCCGGGCAAAGTCAGCTTCAAGCTCGACCGCCGCATGATTCCAGAAGAGAACCCTGCAGAAGTCGAAGCCAGCATCCGCCAGACCATTGCCGACGCGGCCGCCAGCTTCAAGCCGCCACGCGGTGGCAACGGACTTCAAGTGGACGTGCGCCGCATGCTGCTGGCCAACGCCATGAAGCCACTGGCAGGCAACCAGCCGCTGGTCGACGCGATCCAAAAACACGGTGGCCAAGTCTTTGGTGAAGCCATCCCTGCCGTGGGCACACCGCTCTACACCGACGTGCGCTTGTATGTCGAGCGCGGCATCCCCGGCGTGATCTACGGTGCAGGCCCCCGCACCGTGCGCGAGTCCAACGCCAAACGCGCCGACGAGCATGTGCAACTGGAAGACGTGCGCCGGGCCACCAAGGTGGTAGCACGCACGTTGCTGGATTTGCTGGCCTGACCATGACAACGCCGCAGCTGGACACCCTGCGTCAGCGAGTGCAGGCCTGCACCACAGCGCAGGATGTGGCTGCTTACCAGCGCGATGGTGCGGTGTGCATCCGCAACTTGTTCACCCCCGAAGAAGTGGCCTTGTTGCGCGCAGGCATCGAGCACAACCTGGCCCACCCCAGCCCGCGCGGCATGGTGGCCAGCCGGCCAGACGATCCGGGGCGGTTTTTTGAAGACTTTTGCAACTGGCCAACGATCTCGCAGTACAAGCACTTCATCTTTGACTCGCCCCTCGCGGTGTTGGCACAGCGCCTGATGCAAAGCAACACCGTGCGGCTGTACCACGACCACCTGCTGGTCAAGGAACCCGGCACGCGCCAGCGCACACCTTGGCACCAAGACCAGCCGTATTACAACGTCGACGGCTTGCAAAACATCAGCTTCTGGATTCCGGTGGACCCGGTGCCCCGCGCCTCCACGTTGGAGTTCATCGCGGGCTCGCACCGAGGCCCATGGCTCATGCCGCGCACCTTCATGACGAACCAAGCCAAGTGGTTCCCCGAAGGCACACTGGCCGACTTGCCCGACATCGAAAACCACCGCGAGGACTTTCCCATCTTGGGCTGGGACTTGCAGCCGGGCGATCTCGTGTGCTTTCACATGCTCAGCCTGCATGCCTCGGCCGGGGTGGATGGCACGAACCGCCGGCGCGTGTACTCGGTGCGTTTTTTGGGTGACGACATGACCCACGCGCCCCGCCCCTGGGTCACCTCACCACCCTTCCCCGGGTTGGACCAAGAGCTGGCTGCAGGGGTGCCGATGGACCATGCGTTGTTTCCCTTGATGTCGGTTTGAAACATTCTGGACTGTCCCGCGAGTATCTGGCGTTCCTTCCTCGCTGGTGATAATCCAACCCATGTGATTACCTAGCCAGGAGCTGAACATGCGTGCAGTTTTGAATCGACGTCAATCCTTGGGCCTGCTGGCCGGTTCCTTGGCCTTGCCGGGGGTCAGCAGAGCACAAAACACTTACCCCTTGGCGGATGTGCATTCGCATTTGGGTTTGATTCAAAAATCCATCGCCCGCGCCGATTTTCTAGAACAAGCACAAGAAGCCCGCTTGGGTTTGATGGCTTGGTGCGTGGTGCCCGATGGCCCCTGGTTGCGCGCCACCCCTTCGGGTATCGAACAAAGAGCCGAGCCGGGCAAGGGGCAACTGGCCTTTGAGTTCAACCGAAAAATGGGCGATATCAAGTCTTATTTGCAAGACAAAAAAATCCCTTTCATCACCACCGCTGCCGATGTTGAGGAAGCGATGTTGGGCAAACCCTATGTGGTTTTGTCTTCAGAAGGTGCCGACTTTTTGGAAGGGCAGTTGGACGATCTGTCGAAAGCGCACGCACAGGGTTTGCGCCATTTGCAACTGGTGCATTACATCCGCAGCCCGATCGGCGATCTTCAAACCATCGCACCCCGATTCGGGGGCCTCACGCCCTTGGGCCAATCTCTGGTGGCCGAATGCAACAAGTTGGGCATCCTGATCGATCTGGCACACAGCGATCCGATCAGCGTTGAGCAGGCATTGGAAATCTCCAAGAAACCCATGATCTGGTCACATGGTTGGGTCTCCATGACACAGGGGCGCTTTGACGACAGATTTGGCGTTTTGGCGCGCAGGCTTGCGCTCAGCAATGCGAAAAAAATAACCGACAAGGGAGGCATCATTGGGTTGTGGTCACTGGGCATCAGTGAAGGTGGGCGATCTCAATACCCTGAGTACCCCATTGCTTTGGACCCCAACAAACGCCACAAAACCTATGCCGAGGGCATTGCCAAAATGGTCAAAGAACTGGGCGCCGACCATGTTTGTTTTGGTACCGACATTGAAGGCGTGGGGTCTAACGGCGTCGTGAACTATTACCGCGAATTGCGATTGGTCGCCAATTTGTTGTCTGACAGCGGACTGAGCGACTCTGAAATTCAAAAAGTTTGTATCGGCAACTACGCACGCGTGTTGAAAGCGGCCATGACTCCCAACTGAATTCAAGCCCTACAGCCTCAGGGTAAACGAGGGGACAGTTCGCATTTAATTTTGTATACAGTTTAGAACACAGGACAGCACACATCTAGCCGTCTTGGATTTTCACCTTCTGTTTATTGTCAAGGAGCCCTCTCCATGAGTTCAACCGTTCACCCCGTTGACGAGCATTTGCCCAGTGGCAAGCTCGCCGCTTTGGGCCTGCAACATGTGCTGGTGATGTACGCCGGTGCGGTCGCTGTGCCCCTGATCGTGGGCCGCGCCCTCAAGCTCAGCCCCGAGCAAGTGGCCATGCTGATTTCAGCCGACCTGTTTTGCTGCGGCCTCGTCACGCTGATTCAGTCGCTCGGTGCCACCCAGTGGTTTGGCATTCGGCTGCCAGTGATGATGGGCGTGACGTTTGCGTCAGTGGCCCCCATGGTGGCCATGGCCAACAACAACCCCGGCGTGCAAGGCGCGGGGCTGATCTTCGGGGCCATCATCGGCGCGGGGGTGATCTCGATCTTGATTGCGCCCATCGTGAGTCGCATGTTGCGGTTTTTCCCGCCCGTGGTCACAGGCACCATCATCACTGTCATCGGTATCAGCTTGATGCGCATTGGCATCAACTGGATTTTTGGCAACCCCTTTGGCCCCACAGCGCCCAGCATTCCCAACCCGGAACACCTGGCCTGGCTGGAAGCCGCCAAACAAGCCGCCAGCACGGGCGCCGTACCCCCAGTGCCCGCAGGCATGAGCATTGTCGGCTCGGTGCCTAACCCCAAATACGCGCAGCTGTCGCACATCGGCATTGCCGCCATCGTGTTGGCCTCCATCTTGTTGATTGCCAAATACGCCCGTGGCTTTGTGGCCAACATTTCGGTGTTGCTGGGCATCGTGATTGGTGGCGTCGTGGCCACGGCCGCTGGCCTCATGACGTTTGAAAAAGTGGGCAAAGCCGGTTGGTTTGACCTGGTGCTGCCTTTCGAAATTGCCACCCCCATCTTCGACCCCATCTTGATCCTGACCATGACTTTGGTGATGATTGTGGTGATGATCGAATCCACCGGCATGTTCCTGGCGCTGGGTGACCTGACAGGCAAAAAAGTCGATCAAAAAATGCTCACAGCCGGTCTGCGCACCGATGGCTTGGGCACCTTGATCGGCGGCATCTTCAACACCTTCCCCTACACCAGCTTCTCGCAAAACGTGGGCTTGGTGGGCGTGACCGGCGTGAAAAGCCGCTTCGTTTGCGTGGCTGGTGGCCTGATCCTGATCGTGCTGGGTCTGCTGCCCAAAATGGCCGCATTGGTTGAGTCGCTGCCCACTTTTGTGCTGGGCGGTGCGGGCTTGGTGATGTTTGGCATGGTGGCTGCCACCGGCATCCGCATCTTGGCCAACGTGGACTACAAGGGCAACCGCAACAACTTGTTCATCGTGGCGATTTCGATCGGCTTTGGCATGATCCCGCTGATCGCCCCGCGCTACCTGCAGTGGATGCCGCACAGCATCCATCCGCTGATCGAGTCGGGCATCTTGCTGGCCTCCATCAGTGCCGTGCTGTTGAACCTGTACTTCAACGGTGCCCACGGCGACAGCAGTGACGCTGTCGAAGCGGCCAAGCAAGCCGACTCGCACTGAGCGCCCTGACCCTGTCATAGCGGTCACCACCCCCTGAAGCCAACCCCTCCCGGTTGGCTTTTTTTTGCTTTACACCGAGGCGGTGGGGTTGAACTGCCCCAAATGGGTGCCCTCAAGGCCGATCTGAGCACCAAAACAGGGGTTTTCTAGGGGAACTACCTGACAACACCCGTCAGAATCGTGTTTGATAATGGCATCGATTTTGCTAAACAAGATTCACCGTTTATTTGAACCTGGAGCCCCCATGAACAAGCGTTTCTTACTCAAAGCCACCGCCGCATTGGCCGCCGTTGCCGCCTTTGGCGCTGCACAAGCCCAAACCACCCCTCTCAAGTTCCAAATGGATTGGCGCTTTGAAGGTCCTGCGGCTTTCTTCTTGGTGCCTGGCGCCAAGGGCTATTTCAAGGACGCCAAGCTGGACGTGACCGTGGACTCGGGCAACGGTTCTGGCGGTGCGGTGACACGCGTGGCTTCGGGCACTTACGACTTGGGCTTTGCCGACTTGGCCGCCCTGATGGAGTTCCACGCCAACAACCCCGACGCGCCGAACAAGCCTGTGGCCATCATGATGGTCTACAACAACACGCCCGCATCGGTGATGGCGTTGAAGAAATCAGGCATCAAGACCCCCGCTGACTTGGCCGGCAAAAAACTGGGTGCGCCCGTTTTTGACGCAGGCCGTCGCGCATTCCCCATCTTCCAAAAAGCCAACAACATTGCCAACGTGGCTTGGACCGCAATGGACCCCCCATTGCGTGAAACCATGCTGGTGCGTGGCGATGTCGATGCCATCACCGGCTTCACCTTCACCTCGTTGCTCAACATCGAAGCCCGTGGTGTGAAGGCCGCCGATGTGGTGGTCATGCAATACCCAGACTTTGGCGTGAAGTTGTATGGCAACGCCATCATTGCTTCACCCAAAATCTTGAAGCAAAACCCCGCTGCCGTGAAAGCGTTTTTGAGCGCGTTCACCAAAGGCGCCAAGGACGTGATCGCCAACCCCGCAGCGGCCATCGAAACCGTGAAAGCCCGTGACGGCATCATCAACGTCGAACTCGAAACCCGCCGTTTGCAATTGGCCATCGACACCGTGATCAACAGCCCATCAGCGCGCGCCGAAGGTTTTGGCCAAGTCAATGGTCCTCGCTTGACGCTGATGGCCTCTCAAGTGTCTGACGCTTTCAACACCAAAACACGTGTGAAAGTGGACGACATCTGGAATGGTTCTTTCTTGCCAACGACCAAAGAGTTGGACATCCTGCCCAAGCCAAAGAAGTAATGCACAGGGGTGCTGGTGGGGCCTTGGCCCAACCCGCACCCTGAACGCTGCAGCCCACAGCGCAGCTCAAAACCCACTTCAGCCCTTCACGAGCCAGTGGGTTTTTAAAGGGCCCTCTTTGTATACACTTTCGAACACCATTCAAAGCCCACTTATGTCACAAGAAGCCTTCGTCGATTTTCAGAATGTCTGGCTGGCCTACAACGACGAGTTGCTGGCGCAAAATCACTTTGCGGTGGAAGACATCAACCTGCAGGTCAAACAAGGCGAGTTCATCGCCATCGTGGGCCCTTCGGGCTGCGGCAAATCCACCTTCATGAAGCTCACCACCGGCCTGAAGATGCCCAGCAAAGGGCGGATTTTGGTGGACGGACAACCGGTCACTGGCCCGCTCAAAATCAGTGGCATGGCGTTTCAGGCTTCTTCGCTGTTGCCTTGGCGCACCACCCTCGACAACGTCTTGTTGCCGCTTGAAATTGTGGAGCCCTACCGCTCCAATTTCAAAGAAAAAAAGGCCGAGTACATCGAGCGCGCACGCAAACTGCTGAACACCGTGGGCCTGGGCGGTTACGAAGACAAGTTTCCTTGGCAACTGTCGGGCGGCATGCAACAACGCGCCAGCATTTGCCGCGCCCTGATTCACGAACCCAAGATGTTGTTGTTGGACGAGCCCTTTGGCGCGCTCGACGCGTTCACCCGCGAAGAGCTGTGGTGCATCTTGCGCGACCTGTGGACTGAGCAAAAGTTCAACGTCATCTTGGTCACCCACGACCTGCGCGAGTCGGTCTTTTTGGCCGACACCGTGTACGTGATGAGCAAGAGCCCGGGCCGTTTTGTGGTGAAAAAAGAAATTGATTTGCCACGTCCGCGTGACCTCGAAATCACCTACACACCCGAATTCACCAACATCGTGCACGAGCTGCGCGGCCACATCGGGGCCATGCGTAAAACCGGCGCCACCATCAACCAATAAGCCAGAGTCTCACCATGAAACAAAAATCTCTCGAAAGCTGGTCCCCCTGGGTGCTGTTGGTGCTGAGCTTGCTGATCTGGGAGGGCTTGTGCCGCGCCTTTCAGGTGTCGGAGTTTGTCTTCCCCAGCCCTTGGCGCATTGCCGAACAAACCATTGAATACCGCGACGTGATTGCGGGCCACGCTTGGCGCACCTTTTGGGTGACCATGGTGGGCTTTGGCATTGCCATTGTGGTGGGTGTCCTGCTGGGCTTTGTGATTGGCAGTTCGCGGTTGGCCTATGCGGCGGTTTACCCCCTCATGACGGCCTTCAACGCCTTGCCCAAAGCAGCGTTTGTGCCGATCTTGGTGGTGTGGTTTGGCATCGGCATTGGTCCGGCCATTCTCACAGCGTTTCTGATCAGCTTTTTCCCGATCATGGTGAACATCGCCACGGGTTTGGCCACGTTGGAGCCCGAACTCGAAGACGTGCTGCGCGTGCTGGGCGCCAAGCGTTGGGATGTGTTGGTCAAAGTGGGCCTGCCCCGCTCGATGCCTTACTTTTATGGCTCGCTCAAAGTGGCCATCACGCTGGCCTTTGTCGGCACCACCGTGTCAGAGATGACCGCCTCGAACGAAGGCATTGGCTACCTGCTGATTTCAGCCGGCTCGGCCATGCAAATGGGCTTGGCGTTTTCGGGCTTGGTGGTCGTGGGCGCCATGGCCATGGTGATGTACGAGTTGTTCAGCTACATCGAGAAGCACACCACCGCCTGGGCACACCGCGGCTCACAAGGCGAGTGATCGTCCATCGCATGAGCTGTCGGGGCTGAACCCATGACCTGGCACGCCAACTTGCAACTGGACTACACCTGCGAGTCCAACCGCAGCGTGGCGCGCTACCTGCACCAAGGTCCGCTGCGCATTTTGCAAAGCCTGTACCCCGAAGGCGATGCGATTTGTCACAACGTGCTGGTCCACCCGCCCAGCGGCTTGGTGGGTGGCGACACGCTGGACATGCAAGTCAGCGTGGGGCCGGGCGCACATGGCTTGGTCACCACACCCGGGGCTACGCGGTTTTACCGCTCTGAAGCCGGGCTCGCCACGCAACAAGTGAAGGCCCAAGTGGCGACGGGTGGACGCCTCGAGTGGCTGCCACTCGAAGCGATTGCCTACAACCAATGTGATGCCCTCAACCGCGCGGTATTTGATTTGGCACCCGGGGCCGAAATGATGGCTTGGGACATCACGGCGCTGGGTTTGCCTGCGGCCGACTTGCCATTTGAGCAAGGCCAATTTCGCCAACACATCGAAGTCTCGGGCGCTTGGCTAGAACGCGGCACACTGAACGCCGAAGACACCCGTCTGATGAACAGCCCACTGGGCTTGGCGGGTCAACGCTGCATGGCCTCGCTGGTGTTTGCCAGTGGCAGCGCCCTCGCGCCAGATCGCAGCGATCGGGCCTTGGCCCATGCGCGTGAATGCATCGAAACCTCCACGCTGCGCCTGTCGGCCGGCGCCACCTCACCACAACCACAAATCATGGTGCTGCGGGTGCTGTCCCCCGTCACCGAACCCACCCTGCAATTGCTGCGCGAAGTTTGGGCCGCATGGCGTCAAGAGATGTGGGGTTTGTCTGGGGCGATGCCTCGCTTATGGAATCTTTGAGCATTGAGATCGACCGGCAATCAATGTCGGCTAAAGGCTGGTTGCGGTCACTCCCGGTAATTAGACGTGGTAGTTGCGAGGATTACTACCGGTCATTCAAGTGCGTGTTTTCCTTAAGACAACCGTACTTGCAATAACGGTCACTCGACATGCTGCGCATGCAATCCGCGCTTAGGAAACCAACCACCATATGACATGTAGGTATTGGTAATGAGTCAAACATGACTTGCATTGCGGCAGCCAAAGCAACATTGACAATCTGTGCCGAAAACATTGGCTGTATCTGCTAAGTAGCGCATCCTTTGTGTCTAAAAATTGTTAGCATAAAAAAGTCAATAATTTTTAGATAAAAAATGAAGTCACTACCAAAACTCCTTGGATTTTTAGGCGGTGCATTTATGGGGGTGCTGATTGCAGCGATCTTTATGGAAATGAATCGCATGGACAAGGGTCCTATTCCTGGCCTAGTTGGAATGATTCTGGGGGCCATTTGCTGGAAGATCGTAGCCTGGGCTATAGATAGGAAAGAATGAAAATTCTTTACATTCCTGCGATTGCATCGCTTTTAGCTTTATTACCTTTAGAGCATGACGGGTATATGCTGGTCAGGCTGATCGTTTGTGCTTTTCTGTTGTATGCCGGTATCAAGACCAAGTCGCAAGGTTCACCCGATGCTAGAAGCATTGGATCGGAAGAGGCCACCCTAATATTTTTCGTGATCGCTGCTGTTTACAACCCAATTTTGCCGTTGCATCTTGGCCGTGGACTTTGGATGCTGATAGATGTTGGTGTAGCAGCATATCTTTTCTGGTTCTTGCGGCTGTCCTACAAGGTGGTCGCGCCAGAAAAATTCGAAACTGAAGACAAGAACCCTACCACCCCGATGCCAGTTGGCAAGAAGGTTTATGAGAAGGCTGACAAACTTATGTCTACACTCATTTGGAGTAGTCTTGTAACGTTGTTACTTTTCCTGCTTTTCTCATTTCAGGCCAAAAACTTATGAAGCGGATTATTTTTTTCATTTCTTGCGCCTTTGGCCTTGTGAACTGTTTTGCTCAAGTGGACAGATTACATCTGCAATCCTGTTTAAATATTGAATATGCAAAGGTGCTTTCTGACATCTCCAAGGTGGGGCTATCTGAGGCCGATGGTTATAAGCAAGGTTACGCAAGGGGGGCGGATTTCATTCCGTTCTATGAAACCCACCTAAGAGCTTTAGCCAATCCTGAGGCTGTGATTCCTGAGATGCTAAAAACTGCGAGCGAAGCAGGAGCTCGAATAAATGCTAATCTGACCAATGACAAGATTCAGAAAGATGTCGGTAACTGCCGAATACATTTCTCGAAATTAAAAATCAAAGAATTAGATACACAGCACTCTGCAAAAGACGCTAATGCAAAGAGTACTGAGGTGAAGAAGGATGTTGAGGGAATCGCCCTTGCTCGAGTCAAGCCGTTGGCTTCATTGCTTAACAGGGTCCTTTTTGAAGAGGGCCTAATGGGGATTTCTTCTTTGGTTGATTCTTGTTACTACGCGCCAAGGAATCGTGGCTACGATTGCTTCATCATGGATCTTGGTGCTAGAGCACTAGATTCAACTTTAAACACCCAGTTGGGTGCTGAATATTTCAGCGATGATGTACATGCGAAACGAGTTAACAATGCTATTCGTGCTGGTGATTACAAACTTGACGATCTTCTAAAGGTTCGAAGTGTTGTTTTACCTCGCATCCAAGAGGCGCTAGTAGATGATGTTCAAAAGGCAGGAATAGGTAAGCGAGATAAATGCATTATCGTTGACCCTGACATAGCTGATAGTTTTTCTGGGGAATGCATTGAACAGTATGCTGAAGGATATGGGGTTGCGAAAGGGCGTGACGAATATCGTGGGGAGTTCAAACGCGGGGAGGCTCATGGCAAAGGTCAATATAGTCATGGAAGTAAATCTGTTTGGGCCACAGAGGTCTTTCGAGGGTCATATTTCCGTGGAGCAAAAAATGGATTTGGAGTGCTTTCTATTTCTGCGAAATCGACACATCCTGCCCTCGAGTCTATGAAGCGTAATGGCAGGTTGCGCGAAGAGCGTTACTTCCATTTGGGAATGTATGCAGCTGGAAATTTTCTGTATGCGTGCGACACAGAAGATGAGTGTCTCAAAAAGCTCCCAACAATTGAGTTTTCTGAAGTTTCAGACCAGATTAAGTTTGGTGGAAGTGCCATTAGTTCCGAAGATCTACGCAAACTCGTGACTAAAGGTGTTGCGGGTCTTAATCGGAATGAATCATTCAATGAGTGTGTTGCTTCCGAGGCCATTTCTGAGTTTTTCGGTCAGAGAGGTTCCTCCGAAAAAATTGAACTGACTGAACTCAAACACTTCTATCGTTTCATAACAACGAAAAAGCACATTACGCAACCGACCCTTTACTGCTTGAAAAAGTAGCAGGGTTTTTTCAAGCTTGTTTCTTGTTGGGCTATTTACTCAAATCCATCTGCGGGAAATTGCAAAGCGTTCTTCTTTTTGGCTTCATTAGTGGTCATTTCAGCCTTGGGAAGGCCTTTGGCTAAACGTTTACCAGCTACCCTGGATGACGGCAATGCTCTCTATTGCGGTCGTTGGGGCCATAACATTGTCGGTTGAGCAAGCGACTGCTTCGTACCGAGCACAATAAGTTAAGTGCTGCGTTGAAATGACCGCTAACGCTGCAAACCAGTCATCCGCCAGACCATGCCCATTTAATGCAGCAGCAAAGCTTCAGTATCTTCTCAAATCGCCACCAGCTGTCGAATTTTCTTTTCCTTCATCTCGCTGCCCGGCCCACGGGCGATCACCTCACCGCGCTCCATCACCAAATACTGGTCAGCCAGCTCTTCGGCAAAGTCGTAGTACTGCTCACACAGCAACACCGCCATGCGCTGGCCTTGCAGGCCCACATCTGCCAGTTGGCGAATCACGCGGCCGATGTCTTTGATGATGCTGGGCTGAATACCCTCAGTCGGTTCGTCCAAAATCAGCAGGCGAGGCTTGGCGGCCAAGGCCCGTGCAATGGCCAGTTGTTGCTGTTGGCCGCCAGACAAATCGCCACCACGGCGGTGCAGCATTTGTTTGAGCACGGGGAACAGCTCAAACAACTCAGGGGGTATAGGCGTACCGCCCGGCTGTGTGGCCAAGCCCATCAGCAAATTGTCTTCCACCGTCAACCGGGCAAAGATTTCTCGCCCTTGCGGCACATAGCCTATGCCCGCGGCTGCGCGCTCGTAGGGTTTGGCCTGCGTCAGGTCTTGCCCCGCTAGCGTGACGCCGCCGCTTATGATCGGCACCAGACCCATGAGCGATTTGAGTAAGGTGGTTTTGCCCACGCCATTGCGACCGAGCAACACGGTGACTTGACCTTGTGTGGCGCTCAAACTCACATCGCGCAAGATGTTCGAGCCACCGTAGTACTGGTGAATATTTTTAACTTCAAGCATGCTCAGCGTCCCAAATAAACCTCGATCACCCGCTCATCGGCCTGCACCTGATCGAGCGTTCCCTGCGCCAGCACCGCGCCGTCACACAACACCGTGACGATGTCCGAGATGGTGCGAATGAAACCCATGTCGTGCTCCACCACCATCAGCGAGTGCTTGCCCTTCAGCGAAAGGAACAACTCGGCGGTGCGCTCGGTTTCGTGGTCGGTCATGCCAGCCACGGGTTCGTCGAGCAACAGCAATTTGGGGTCTTGCATCAGCAACATGCCAATTTCAAGCCATTGCTTTTGACCATGACTGAGCGTACCCGCTGGCACCCGCACACTGTCCAGCAAGTGAATGGTGTGCAGCACCTCGGCCAAGCGATCGCTTTGCCGTGAATCGAGCTTGAAGAACATCGAAGCCTTCACGCTCTTGGGGGTCTTCAAGGCCAATTCCAAATTTTCAAAGACCGTCAGATGTTCAAACACCGTGGGTTTTTGGAACTTTCGGCCAATGCCCAACTGCGCGATCTCAGGCTCGTTGTAGCGCAACAAATCAATCGTGCTGCCAAAGAAAACACTGCCTTCATCTGGGCGGGTTTTGCCGGTGATGATGTCCATCATGGTGGTCTTACCCGCACCATTGGGGCCGATGATGCATCGCAGCTCACCCGGGGCAATGTCGAGAGACAACTTGTTGATGGCCTTAAAGCCGTCAAAGCTCACGCTCACCTCTTCGAGGTACAAGATGCGGCCATGCGTCACATCCACCTCATGGGCGTCTTGCAACACACGGCCATACCCCGCCGCGCGTCCACCCGACTCGGTGGACGCCACTTGTTGCTGCGCCGCTTGGGCTAAGCGCTGTGCACCTTGCTTCAACAGATCAGGGGTCATGCGGCACCGCCTTTCTTGTTTTTGAATTTGGCCACCAAGCCCACCACACCTTGCGGCAAGAACAATGTCACGGCTATGAACAGCGCCCCTAAAAAGTACAACCAAAATTCAGGCGCGGTCACCGTCAACCAACTCTTGGCGCCGTTGACCAAAAATGCGCCCACGATGGGGCCGGTCAGCGTGCCGCGCCCGCCCACCGCCGCCCAAACTGCGATCTCAATCGAGTTGGCCGCGCTCATTTCTCCGGGGTTGATGATGCCCACTTGCGGCACATACAAAGCCCCCGCAATGCCACACATCACGGCCGAGATCACCCAAATGCTCAGCTTGTAGGGCAAGGGCGAATAGCCCGAAAACATGACGCGGGTTTCGGCATCGCGAATCGCCTGCAAAACACGGCCGTATTTGCTGGCCACCAACCATCGCGAGAACAAATAAAAGCCAAGCAAGGTGAGCCCGGTCAAGACAAACAGCGTCATGCGCATGCTGGGTGTGGCCAAGGGCAGGTCCAAAATTCGTTTGAAATCAGTGAAGCCGTTGTTGCCCCCAAAGCCGGTTTCGTTGCGGAAAAACAGCAACATGGCCGCATATGTCATGGCCTGGGTGATGATGGAAAAGTAGACCCCTTTGATGCGCGAGCGGAACGCAAAATAGCCAAACACAAAGGCGATGATTCCGGGCACCAAAATCACCAGCAACAGAGTGGCGACAAAGCTGTCTGACAGCGCCCAGTGCCAAGGCAATTCCTTCCAGTCCAGAAAAACCATGAAGTCAGGCAAGTCACTTTTGTAGTTGCCATCTTGGCCAATTTGGCGCATCAGGTACATGCCCATGACATAGCCGCCCAGTGCAAAAAACAAGCCGTGCCCGAGCGACAAAATGCCGGTGTAGCCCCAAATCAGGTCCATCGCCAACGCGCATATCGCGTAGCACATGATCTTGCCGATCAAGGCGATGGCGTAATCACTCAGGTGCAAAGCGCTGCCCTCAGGCACCAGCAAATTGAACACCGGTGCAACCACGCCCACCAAGATCAGCGCCAGCAAAAAAATCGACCAGGCTTTGCGCCCCATCATGGGTGCGGCAGCGGGTAATTGAAAATTTTTCATAGTCATGCCTCTGCACTCCGACCTTTCATCGCAAAAATGCCTTGTGGGCGCTTTTGGATGAAGATGATGATGAACACCAGCACGCAAATCTTGGCCAGCACGGCGCCGGTCCAGCCTTCGAGCAATTTGTTGACCAGTCCCAGGCCCAAGGCCGCATAAACGGTGCCCGCCAGTTGGCCTACGCCCCCCAGCACCACCACCATGAATGAATCGACGATGTAGCTTTGCCCCAAGTCAGGGCCGACATTGCCCACTTGGCTCAAGGCGCAACCGGCCAAACCTGCGATACCCGAACCCAAGGCGAAGGCATAGGTGTCAATGCGGGCCGTGTTGACGCCCATGCACGAGGCCATTGGCCGGTTTTGTGTGACCCCGCGCACAAACAAGCCCAAACGTGTTTTGCCAATCAAGAGAGCCATGCCCACCAAGACCGCCGCCGCAAACACAATGATGAGCAAACGGTTCCAAGGCAATTGCAAATTCGGCAAGAGCTGCAGCGAACCGCTCATCCATGTGGGGTTTTCAACCCCCACGTTTTGCGCACCAAAAATACTGCGCACCCCTTGCATCAAAACCAAGCTGATGCCCCAAGTGGCGAGCAAAGTCTCCAATGGGCGGCCATACAGATGCTTCAACACTGTGCGCTCCATCACCGCGCCCACCAAGGCCGCAGAGGCAAAGGCGACCGGCACGGCCACCACCAAATAAGCATCAAAAGCATCGGGCAGGTATTGGCGAAACAACACCTGCACCACATACGTGGCATAGGCGCCGATCATCATCAGCTCGCCGTGCGCCATATTGATCACGCCCATCAGGCCATAGGTGATGGCCAGCCCCAACGCCACCAACAACAAGATAGAGCCCAAGCTGACCCCGGTGAACAAGGTGCCCAACCGTTCACCCCAACGCAAGCTGTTTTGCACCGTCGTCAATGACGTTTGAATTTGTTTTTTGACCGAGGGCTCTTGCTCTTCGGTGAGTCGCTGGTTCAACAGCAACAGGGTTTCGGGTTGCTGGCTGTCGGCCAACTCGCGCGCGGCAAGCAAGCGGTCATTGGGCGCGGTGCTGTTCAGCAATGCAGCCGCACGGGCCTGACGCACCAAGCTTTGCACATGGGCATCTTTTTCATTGGCCAGTGCTTTGTCGAGTAACGGTTGGCGACTGGCATCGGGCTCTTTCAGCAACGACAAGGCTGCCAACCTGCGCACCTTCACATCGGGGCTGAACAACTTCAAGGCGGCCAAGGCGGTGTCCAGCTCGCCCCGCAATCGGTTGTTCAACATCACGTCTTCTGCGTCTTCAGGCACGGTGACACTTTGTCCGGTGACCGGGTCTGTGCCTTGTCCATCGCGGACCATGATCACCAGGTCTTTGCTGATTTTGACGACATCGTCAGACAAGGCTTGCAGGTACACCGCGGTCTTTTCGTCGCCTTGCGCGACCGCTTTGGCCAAGGCTTCGACGCGCGCATCGCTCTCGACAATGGCAATGCCACGTGCCTCGTCCATCGTCAATGCCTGCGCCGCCGTCAGGCTGCACCACAGGCCCGCGATGCACAGGGCGTTTGTCATCCATTTGTTCATCTTGGTCTTCTTTTCAAGTCAAAGGGGAGGGACGCTGCCCTCCCCTTTTTTTCAGAACGCCTTCAAACGGTTACTTTTTGGCGGGTTCATCAGGCTTGGTGTCGTTGCCAGGGATATAGGGGCTCCAAGGCTTGGCTTTGACGGGGCCGGGCGTTTTCCAGACCACGTTGAACTGGCCATCGGCCTTGATCTCGCCAATGAACACCGACTTGTGCAGGTGGTGGTTCTTCTCGTCCATCTTGCTGGTGATACCGCTGGGGGCTTTGAAGGTTTGACCCGCCATGGCCGCGATCACTTTGTCGGTCTCGGTGGACTTGGCTTTTTCAACCGCTTGCTTCCACATGTTGATGCCGATGTAAGTGGCTTCCATCGGGTCGTTGGTCAAAGGCTTGTCTTTGTGACCGGCGATGTTTTTGGCCTTGGCATAAGCCGCCCACTTTTTGGTGAACTCGTCGTTGGCCGGATTTTTGATACTCATGAAATAGTTCCATGCCGCCAAGTGACCGACCAATGGCTTGGTGTCCACACCGCGCAGTTCTTCTTCGCCCACAGAGAAGGCCACCACAGGCACGTCTTTGGCTTTCAAGCCCGCGTTGCCGAGTTCTTTGTAGAACGGCACGTTAGAGTCACCGTTGATGGTGGAGACCACGGCGGTCTTGCCACCGGCTGCGAATTTCTTCACATCGGCCACGATGGTTTGGTAATCAGAGTGGCCGAAGGGCGTGTATTTCTCGTCGATGTCTTTGTCGGCCACACCTTTGCTCTTGAGGTAAGCGCGCAAAATTTTGTTGGTGGTGCGGGGGTACACGTAGTCGGTGCCCAGCAAGACCCAGCGCTTGGCGGCGCCGCCTTCTTTGCTCATCAGGTAGTCCACCGCAGGAATGGCCTGCTGGTTGGGCGCAGCACCGGTGTAAAACACATTTTTAGACAGCTCTTCACCTTCGTATTGCACGGGGTAGAACAGCAAACCGTTCATCTCTTCCACAACGGGCAACACCGACTTGCGGGAAACCGAAGTCCAGCAGCCAAAGATGACGGCCACTTTGTCTTGGCCGAGCAACTGCTTGGTTTTTTCAGCGAACAAAGGCCAGTTGGAGGCAGGGTCAACAATCACGGGCTCGAGTTTTTTACCCAGCACACCGCCCTTGGCATTGATTTCGTCAATGGCCATGAGAACAGTGTCTTTCAACACGGTCTCAGAAATGGCCATGGTGCCCGACAAGCTGTGCAGCACGCCCACCTTGATGGTGTTACCCGCTTGGGCGAAGGCTTGAGTTGCCAAAGTCAAGCTGCCTGCTGCGACAGCGGCTGCGACAGCCAATGTTTTGAGATTGCCACGACGGTTCATCATGAGATCACTCCAATCAAGTAAGTAGGTTGTTCAAACAAAAACGCGGAGACTTGCAACGCTGAAACCTCTCTTGCAATCACCGTGCCAACCTTGGGGTGAACCCTGATACCGTTTTTTTCTCTCTGTTTTTCCCTAGACTTTTTTCCCGCCTCTATATAGGGCACGCTCTTTGCTACATTTATTTCATCTCATGCACCACTTCAATCTAAGCGCACCAAAATGGAACTCACTCCCCGCGAAAAAGACAAGCTGCTGATCTTCACGGCCGCCCTATTGGCCGAACGCCGCAAGGCGCGTGGCCTCAAGCTCAACTACCCCGAAGCCATCGCGCTCATCAGCGCCGCTGTCATGGAAGGCGCACGAGATGGGAAGACTGTGGCGCAACTCATGAGCGAAGGTCGCACCGTCTTGACACGCGCCGATGTGATGGAAGGCATTGCAGAAATGATCCCCGACATCCAAGTGGAAGCGACTTTTCCAGACGGCACCAAATTGGTGACCGTGCACCAACCCATTGTTTAATTGCGAGGAATCGTTCATGCACAAGACATTTTTGACATTCAGTTTTGTACTGTCCCCCTTCACCAGCATCGCTTGGGCGCACGAAGGGCATGGCTTGGGCAGCAGCCACTGGCACGCCACAGACACACTCGGTTTTTTGGTGGTCGCCGCTTTGCTGGTGGCCGCCGTTTACTTCGGAAAAAAGTGAGCAACCCATGATTCCCGGAGAACTGTTCATTGACCCCGGCCACCATGCCCTGAATGGGGGCCGCCGCACTTGCACGCTGGTGGTGCAAAACGCCAGCGACCGCCCCATTCAAGTGGGCTCGCATTACCACTTTGCTGAGACCAATGCCGGTCTGAGCTTTGACCGCGCTGCCGCACAAGGCATGCGCTTGAACATCACATCGGGCACCGCAGTGCGTTTTGAGCCAGGCCAACAACGGACCGTCGAATTGGTTGACTATGCGGGCGACCGCGTGGTGTATGGGTTCCGTGGCCTGACGCAAGGCCCACTCAAGCCCCCTCAAGTCGACAAGATGAAGGCAGACTGACATGGCCAAAATTGAAAAACGCGCCTATGCCGAAATGTTTGGCCCTACGGTCGGTGACCGCGTCCGCTTGGCCGATACCAGTTTGGTCATCGAAGTCGAAAAAGACTTCACGCTGCTGGCCGGTGGCTACGGTGAAGAAGTCAAATTTGGCGGTGGCAAAACCATCCGCGATGGCATGTCGCAATCGCAGCGGACCAACGCCGAGGGCGCGATGGACTGCGTGCTCACCAATGCATTGATCATTGACCACTGGGGCGTTGTCAAAGCCGATATCGGCCTGCGCGGCAACCGCATCGCGGCCATCGGCAAAGCCGGCAACCCCGACACGCAACCGGGCGTGGACATTGTGATTGGCCCCGGCACCGAAATCATCAGTTGCGAAGGTTTGATCGTCACTGCAGGCGGCATTGACAGCCACATCCACTTCATTGCGCCACAGCAAATTGACGAAGCACTGGCCAGCGGTGTGACCACCATGTTGGGTGGCGGCACGGGCCCGGCCACCGGCACCTTTGCCACCACCTGCACGCCGGGGCCCTTCAACATCGAACGCATGATGCAGTCGGCCGACGCGTTTTCGATGAACTTGGGATTTTTGGGCAAAGGCAATGCCGCATTGCCAGCGGC
>JBJOIR010000026.1:0-27456 GCA_046047055.1 Pseudomonadota bacterium
GATTGATGTCGGCAAATGCAAACACATGGCCACCACGACCGCCATCGCCACCGTTGGGGCCACCAAACTCTTTGTACTTTTCATGGCGGAACGAGACGCAGCCGTTCCCGCCGTCACCTGCGGCGATGTCAATGTAGGCTTCGTCAACGAACTTCATGAGTTTTCCAGTGTAGCTTGGGGTTCGACATCAAAATACGAACGGGCCAAAAAGCGAAAAGCCCCGGCTTGCGGGGCTCCTCTTCGCCATGGGGGCGCGACAGGCTTAGACAGCCGGGGTCACGTTGACCATGTGCTTGCTGAGCTCACCTTTGGTCGAGAACGACACATGGCCGTCCACCAGGGCAAACAAAGTGTGGTCTTTGCCGATGCCGACATTGCTGCCTGCATGGAATTTGGTGCCACGTTGACGAACGATGATCGAGCCAGCGCTGATCAGTTCACCACCGAAAGCCTTGACACCCAGCATCTTTGGCTTGGAATCACGACCGTTGCGCGTAGAGCCGCCGCCTTTTTTCTGTGCCATGACCTATTCTCCTCAGGCAGAGATTGCACCGATTTGCAGTTCGGTGAACTGCTGACGGTGACCCTGACGTTTCTGATAGTGCTTACGACGGCGCATCTTGAAGATGTGCACTTTGTCGTGCTTGCCATGTGCCAAAACTGTGGCTTTGACTGTGGCGCCGGACACCAGGGGCGTGCCGATCTTGAGTTCAGCGCCGGTACCGACAGCCAAAACTTGATCAATCACGATTTCCTGGCCAACGTCCGCAGCAATCTGTTCTACTTTAATTTTTTCGCCAGCGACAACACGATACTGTTTGCCACCGGTTTTTATGACCGCGTACATAAATGACCTCTTTGAATGGAAGTTTCCGAGGGCTCATCCCCAAGGAACCCGAGATTCTAGCACGGACCGGCCTACCCAACAAGCCCCAAAGACGCCCACGCAGCCCAAGCCCCGGGAACGGGGCCTTGATCTAAGGGGTACTCCTTATAATGTGTGTGCATTTGAACCCGGGCAGCTCCTGCCCTGCCCTGCTCGGCCTTGCCGAGTAACTCTGCTGGATATTCCACTTGTCTGACTCAGAAAACAGCACCGCCGCCGTCCTCGCTCTGGTCGCGCCCGACATGGCCGAAGTTGACCGGCTGATCGCCAGGCGGCTGGATTCGGGGGTGCCCTTGGTCGGCGAGGTGGCGCGTTACATCATTTCAGCAGGTGGAAAGCGACTGCGCCCCGTCCTTTTGCTGCTGACTTGCGGCGCACTGGGCT
The DNA here is from genome assembly GCA_046047055.1 of Pseudomonadota bacterium. Lineage (GTDB taxonomy): Bacteria > Pseudomonadota > Gammaproteobacteria > Burkholderiales > Burkholderiaceae_C > Limnohabitans_A. The sequence goes on from JBJOIR010000026.1 coordinate 1,271, forward strand.
ACACCGGCAGCCAACGCCACAACTTGGCGGCCGTGGTCGAGTTCATCCACACCGCCACCCTGCTGCACGACGATGTGGTGGACGAGTCGACTCTGCGACGCGGCCGTCCCACGGCCAACGAGAGCTTTGGCAACCCGGCCAGTGTTTTGGTCGGTGACTTTTTGTATTCCCGCGCTTTCCAAATGATGGTGGACGCTGAGAACATGCGGGTCATGCAAATCTTGGCAGATGCCACCAACGTGATCGCCGAGGGCGAAGTGTTGCAACTGATGAACATGCACGATGCCTCGCTCGACGAAGAGGGTTATTTGCGGGTCATCCGGTCCAAGACCGCCAAGTTGTTTGAAGCCAGCGCCCGTTTGGGCGCCATCTTGGCCGGCAGTCCTGCCCCCATTGAAGCGGCCTGTGCCGACTATGGCCAAGCCTTGGGCACTGCCTTTCAGGTGATCGACGACGTGCTGGACTACGACGGCAACGCTGCTGAAATGGGCAAAAACTTGGGTGACGATTTGCGCGAAGGCAAAGCCACCTTGCCCTTGATTTTGGCCATGCAGCGCGGCAACAGCGCGCAAAGCCAAACCGTGCGCGAAGCCATTGAGACTGGCAGCGTGGCACGTTTGTCTGAGATTGTGGCCATTGTGCGAGAAACCGGCGCCTTAGATGCGACGCGCGATGCTGCCGCCGCCGAAGCCCAACGCGCGATCGATGCCGCCATGTTGCTGCCCGACAATCGCCACCGCCAAGCCATGGTGGTACTGGCGTCTCAACTGCTGAACCGACGGACCTGAAGGACGGCGCGACAAGACGCCGTCAGGCGTCTCGCAGGCGGGCCACCTCGGTTTGCAAATCGTGCGCCCATGTGCGTCGATCGCGACCTTGGGCCCACTGCAATTCCCCAAAATGAACCACAGCCGTGATGGCCGGGGCCGTCAAGGTTCGCCAGATCGAGCCGAGCAAGGTGTCATCGCCGATGTAGCACGGCGCAAATGTGGTCGCGCCCGTTTGAGCATCGATGAAGCGCAGTGACAAGGGCTGCACCGGGGCTTCGGCTTGCAGAGCAGATTGAATCAGGTTGGCATGGAAGGGCAACAATTGCCGCCCATCGCTGGTCGTGCCTTCTGGGAACACCGCGACCACATCACCATTTCTCATCGCATCGGCCATGTCTTTGACCATGCGCAATGCGTCTTTGCGGTTGGTGCGCTCGATGTAGAGCGTGCCTGCCCCTGTCGCCAGCATCCCCACCAAGGGCCAATCTCGGACATCGGATTTAGAGACAAATCGGCAATACCGCGCCGCATGAATGACCGAGATGTCCAACCAAGAAATGTGGTTCGACACCATCAAGGCTGGGCCATTGGTGACGGGCTGGCCCTTCACCTGCAGGTGAATGTTCCACAACGCCAAAAATTGCAACGACCAAGCTTGCACCCGCATGTCCCGTTGCTCGGCGCTGAGTTGTGGAAACCGGACATAAATGGTCCACATGCCCAGCAACACATGCCACAGGCCACGGCACAGCTTCCAAAGGGCTTTCAGCGCTCGCATGTCACACCGAAAGTCGCCATCACGCGCTCACTTCGCCTCAAAAGCCACCTGCCCATTGACCAAGGTGAACAACACCCGGCCCGGCAATTCGTAGCCCATGAATGGCGTGCTCTTGCCTTGGCTGCGCAAGCCATCGGCGGTGACGGGCCAATGCCCTTGGTCGGACAACACGCAAAGATCGGCCGTCGCCCCAACCGCCAAGCAGCCCACCGAGCCTTGCAAATTGCCGAGCGACGCGCCCAACACCCGAGCCGGGTCGGCGGTGATGCGCGAGATGACTTGGGGTAAGGGCACCACAGCGTCTTGCCCCCATTTGAGGGCCAAGCTCCAGAGCAGTTCCATGCCGGTGGCACCGGGTTCGGCTTCTGCAAATGGCAAGGCTTTGGCATCGGCGTCGACTGGGGTGTGGTCAGACACCAGCGCGTCGAGCGTGCCATCGGCCAAGCCTGCACGCAAGGCTTCGCGGTCACGCTGCTGGCGCAACACGGGTGTGAGCCGGGCTCGGCTGTCGAAATAACCCATATCGGCATCGGTCAAATGCAGAGAGTTGATGCTCACATCGGCCGTGACAGGCAAGCCCTCGGCCTTGGCCAGCCGGACCAGCTCCACCCCTTGGGCGCTGCTGATGCGGCACAAATGCACCCGGGCGCGGGTGCTGCGGACCAACTCAAAAATGGTGTGCAAGGCAATGGTTTCGGCCGCGACCGAGACGCCCGACAAGCCCATGCGTGTGGCCAGCGGACCGCTCGCAGCGACGCCTTTGCCCAAATGCAATTCTTGTGGGCGCAACCAAACGGCGTAACCAAAGGTGCTGGCATATTGCAAAGCGCGCTGCAACACTTGGGTGCTGGGAATCGGCACTTCGGCCTGGCTAAAGCCCACGCATCCGGCCGCGGTGAGCTGGCCCATTTCGGTCAAGATTTCGCCCCTCAGCCCTTGCGTGAGTGCGCCCAAAGGCAGCACGCGCGATTGCTGGCGTTTTTCGGCCCTGAAACGAAGCATCTCGACCAAGCCGGGCTCGTCCAACACCGGCTCGGTGTCGGGAGAGCAGACCAGACTGGTGATGCCACCGGCCACCGCTGCAGCCATTTCGCTTTCGAGCATGCCCGCATGCTCCTGGCCGGGCTCGCGCAGGCGGGCCGCCAAATCTACCAAGCCGGGGGCCACGATGTGGCCTTGGGCGTCAATCACGCGCTGGGGCTTGAAGTCTGCAGGCACAGCACCCACGGCCAGCACCCGGCCCTCGGCGATGGCCACGTCGGCCTTTTGGTCAAAACCGCTGGCGGGGTCGATGACGCGGCCGTTTTGAATCAAGATGTTCATGGTTGTTCCTTACGCCTCATTGCCCGCCACGATGCTCATCACCGCCATGCGCACGGCGATGCCAAAGGTCACCTGCGGCAAGATCACGCTTTGCTGACCGTCCACCACCGCCGAGTCGATTTCCACGCCGCGGTTGATCGGGCCCGGGTGCATGACGATGGCATCGGGTTTGGCCAATTGCAGTTTTTCTGGGGTCAGGCCAAAACTCTCGAAGTACTCTTGGCTGGAGGGCAGCAGCGCACCGCTCATGCGCTCGTTTTGCAGGCGCAACATGATGACCACATCGCAACCCTTGATGCCTTCTTCCAGATTGTTGAAAACCCGCACACCCATTTGCGCCATGTCGGCAGGCACCAAAGTTTTGGGGCCCACCACCCGCACCTCGGCACAGCCCAGCGTGGTCAAGGCGTGGATGTCGGAACGCGCCACCCGCGAATGCAACACATCGCCCACGATGGCCACCGTGAGGTTGGAGAAATCTTTTTTGTAATGCCGGATGGTGTACATGTCCAGCAAGCCCTGCGTGGGGTGGGCATGGCGGCCATCGCCCGCATTCACAACGTGCACATGCGGGGCCACATGTTGGGCAATCAAGTAAGGTGCGCCCGACTCGCTGTGGCGCACCACAAAGATATCGGCGGCCATGGCGCTCAGGTTGGCAATCGTGTCCAACAACGACTCGCCCTTGCTGGCAGAGGAGCGGGCGATGTCGAGCGTGTACACATCGGCCGACAGGCGTGTGGCTGCGATGTCAAAGGTGGTGCGGGTGCGGGTGCTGTTTTCAAAAAACAAATTGAACACGCTTTTGCCCCGCAGCAACGGGACCTTCTTGACTTCGCGATCGCTCACGCTGACAAAGCTCGCCGCGGTGTCCAGAATGTGGGTCAAGATGTCCTTGGACAGACCTTCGGTGGAGAGCAGGTGAATCAGCTCGCCGTTTTTATTGAGTTGGGGGTTGTTGCGTTTGTAGAGCATGTTGTTTCCCGGTTCAGGCCTTGTTCTCCACTTCAAAACTAAAGGCGCCCGATGTGTCGCGGGCCAGCGCCAGCGATTGCGTTTCGGGCAGCGCCACACGGGCGGCCGCAAAGTCGGCCTGAATCGGCAACTGACGCCCGCCGCGGTCGACCAACACGGCCAACTGCACCCGAGCGGGGCGGCCGTAATCAAAAATCTCGTTCAGCACCGCCCGAATGGTGCGGCCGGTGTACAGCACGTCGTCCAACACCAAAATATCGGCCCCGTCGGCTGAAAATGGCAAGTGCGTTTGGCCCCCTGCCGACAGGCCACGCTGGGCAAAGTCGTCTCGGTGCATGACCGATGACACGCGGCCCGCTTCACCGGCCAAGCCCAAATCGCGCTGCAAGCGTTCGGCCAACCAAGCGCCACCCGAGGTGATGCCCACCAGCCGCGTATCGGCCTTGCACAGGCTGCGCACACCGCGCAACAACTCCAGATACAACGCCTCCGCGTCGAGGGCCAAAGCACTCATGGGATATTCCTTAAAAACTGTTCCAAGATGATGGCCGCTGCAGCGGCATCGGCGTCTTTGGCCCCTTGTGAATGCGCTTCGGTGGTGCTGTAGCGCTCGTCCACCTCGTACACCGCCAAACCAAAACGGCCCCGCAACTGTCGGCCAAACTTGCGCGCGCGAACGGTGTTTTCATGCTCACCGCCATCGGGATGGGTGGGCACACCAATCACCAGTGCGTCGGGCTGCCACTCTTTGATGCGCTTGGCAATGTGCTCAAAACGGGCATCGCCTTCTGCAGCGATCGTGCCCTGCGGCGTAGCCGATTTCATGATGCGATTGCCCACGGCCACGCCAGTGCGCTTGAGGCCATAGTCGAACGCCAAAAAAGTTTGTTGGTTTGCAGGAACCGCCATGTCAGTGGGTTGGCTCATGCATGCCCCGCTTCTGGCGACAACATCCAACTCTTGAGCCCCAGTAAATCCAGCGCACGGTCGTAGCGCTCGGCCATGGGCACATCAAAAATCACATCCACCGAAGCGGGCACCGTGAGCCAAGTGTTTTCACTCAGCTCAGACTCCAGCTGGCCCTCACCCCAAGAGGCATAACCCAAAGTAATCAACACACGGCGCGGACCTGCCCCCGAGGACAAGGCCTCCAGCACATCGCGCGAGGTGGTCATCTCCAGCCCCCCCGGCACCACCAAGGTCGAGGCATAAACCGAGGCATCCGAGCCTTCCGAACCTTCAGATGGCGCCATCACCACCGGGTCGTGCAACACAAAGCCGCGCTCGGTTTGCATGGGGCCACCTTGGGAGACCGGGTTTTGATACAAGTCTTCTCGGCGCAAGGGCAAATCCACCTTGTCAAACAGGTGGCGCATGCTGATGTCGGCCGGTTTGTTGATGATGAGGCCCATGGCGCCTCGGGTGCTGTGCTCACACAGGTAAATGACACTGCGGGCAAATGTCTCGTCCTCCAACCCGGGCATGGCGATCAGGAAGTGATGCTTGAGGTCGATAGAGGCACAATCTGTCATGCACCGATTTTAGCGGTCTGTACCCTCTGGGTTCAGGCTCAGGTGCATTCCTCGACCCAACCCGGCAAACCCTGATGGAAACCCCTTTTTCTTGTGGCCTGGTTTGGCTGCGTCGCGATTTGCGCGTGACCGACCATGCCGCACTGCAACAAGCCCTCAAACACTGCCAACGCGTGCATGTGGCCTTTGTGTTTGACACCGAAATTTTGGACGCCTTGCCGCGCGCCGACCGGCGGGTCGAGTTCATCCGAGAATCTTTGGTCGAAGTGGATGCCCGACTGCGCGAAATGGCGGGTCAAGCCCAAGCGGGTTTGATCGTGCGCCATGGCAGTGGCCAAGACAAAATCGTCAAACTGGCCCAGCATTTGCAAGCGCAGGCGGTGTTTGCCAACCACGACGACGAGCCCCTGGCGCTGGCCCGAGACATTCAGGTGCGCGGCCATTTGGCCAACCACGGCATCGTGCTGCACACCTTCAAGGACCATGTGGTGTTTGAGCGCAACGAAGTGCTGACTCAAATGGCCAAGCCCTTCAGTGTGTTCACGCCTTACAAAAATGCTTGGTTGAAAAAAATCACGCCAGAAGATCTGCAGGCTTTCGATGTGGCCCCGCTGGCCCATCGACTGGCGCCTCGCCCTGAAGAGCTGGCGCACCCTGTGCCCAGCCTGCAAGAGCTGGGGTTTGAGCCCACCAACTTGCAAGCTTTGAAGATTCCCACGGGTGAATCGGGCGCGCAAGCCTTGCTGCAAGATTTTTTGGGCCGAATCGACCACTACGAAGACACCCGCAATTTCCCGGCCGTTAAAGGGCCCAGCTACCTGAGTGTGCATTTGCGCTTTGGCACGGTGTCGATACGGCAACTCGCCCGCGAAGCCCACCCCCGCATGTTGGCGGGCAGTATGGGGGCCAGTGTTTGGTTGTCAGAGTTGATTTGGCGAGACTTTTATGTGCAGGTGCTGCACAACTTTGCCCATGTCGGGCAGGGACAAAGCTTCAAGCCTGAATACGACACCATTCAGTGGGAGCACGGCCCCCATGCGCACAAACTGTTTGAAGCTTGGTGCCAAGCGCGAACCGGTTATCCCTTGGTCGACGCGGCCATGCGCCAACTCAACCAGACCGGCTACATGCACAACCGATTGCGCATGGTGGTCGCCAGTTTTTTGGTGAAAGACTTGGGCATCGACTGGCGCTGGGGCGAAAAATACTTTGCCACCCACCTGAACGACTTTGACTTATCGGCCAACAACGGGGGTTGGCAGTGGGCCAGTTCAAGCGGCTGCGACGCGCAACCGTATTTCCGCATCTTCAACCCCATCAGCCAAAGCGAAAAGTTTGACCCCGAGGGCAAGTTCATTAGGCGGTATGTTCCCGAGCTGGCCGCCTTGGGCACCAAAGACCTGCATGCCCCTTGGCTGGCCAAGCCGCTCGACTTGCAAGCCGCCGAAGTGGTCATTGGCAAGACCTACCCGGCGCCCATCGTGGACCACGCCGAAGCCCGAGAAAAAACGCTGGAAAGGTACGCGGTGGTCAAGAAAAAGCCGTCTTGATCAGACGGCTTGAAGGAGGATCAGATGGCCACCATCTCGAAATCTTCTTTGCGTGCTGCGCACTCTGGGCAAGTCCAGTTCATCGGCACATCTTCCCATTTGGTGCCCGGTGCAATGCCATGCTCAGGGTCGCCCTCGGCTTCGTCATAAATCCAGCCGCAAATCAGGCACATCCAAGTTTTGTGTTCCATCAGAAGGTCGCAATCAAAGAGTCGAATAGAATGTTTTGATTGTATCGGGCTCCGTCAAGTGCCCGGCTGAAGAGCCTCTGAAGCCCCCTGAAATTCGCCTGTCATGACCGATCACAACACCGAAATGAGCCCTGAAGACGAGATCGTCAACGAAGAGGAAGAGTCCAGCGGTCTGGCCTGCGTGCTGTCGTTCAACGCCAACGACCCCAGCGGCGCGGGCGGCCTGACCTGTGACGCCACGGCCATGGCTTCGGTGGGTGCACATTGTTTGCCCGTGTGCACTGGCACCTATGTGCGCGACACCAGCAGCATCACCGACTTTTACCCCCTGGACGAAGAAGCCGTGAACGACCAAGCCCGTGCGGTGGCCGAAGACGTGCCAGTGCAAGTCATCAAAGTCGGCTTTGTCGGAACGCCCGAAAGTTTGGCCATCGTGGCCGCTTTGGCTGACGACTATGACGGCGTGCCGGTGGTGGCGTACATGCCCAACTTGTCTTGGTGGGAAGACGACAAAATCGACGCCTATCTGGACGCATTTCGGGAATTGTTATTGCCTCAGACCAGTGTTTTGGTTGGCCACCACAGCACCCTGCGCCGTTGGTTGTTGCCCGAGTGGTCGGGCGACCGCAACCCCGGCCCGCGCGACTTGGCCAAAGCCGCAGCCGAGTTGGGCGTGCCCTACACCTTGGTGACCGGCTTGCCGCTGCCTGAGCAGCACATTGACAACGCCCTCGCCTCGCCCGAGACGGTGTTGAACCACGAAAAATTTGAACGCATTGAAGCCGTTTTTGTGGGTGCGGGCGACACCTTGACCGCCGCCTTGGCCGCCTTGCTGGCCACCGGCATGGACTTGCCCGAAGCCACCAGCGAGGCCTTGCATTATTTGGACCGCTGCTTGGATGAGGGTTTCAGACCCGGCATGGGCCAAGTGATTCCGGACCGTTTGTTCTGGGCCTTGCCCGACGACGAAGGCGCCGAAGACGAAACAGGCCCCGAAATGCACCCCGGCGCAGATTACTTTGAAGTCCCTTTCAACGAAACCAAACACTGAACAGGCCCACTGCCATGACCGACCTCAACCAAACTCTTTTTGACCGCGCAGCTCATGTGATTCCTGGTGGCGTGAACTCGCCCGTGCGCGCATTTCGCGCCGTAGGCGGCACCCCGCGTTTTGTGCAACGCGCACAGGGGGCTTACTTTTGGGATGCGAACGGCCAAAAATACATCGACTACATCGGCTCTTGGGGCCCGATGATCTTGGGCCACGGCCACCCCGCCGTACTCGAGGCGGTACAAAAAGCCGCGCTCGATGGGTTCTCGTTTGGTGCCCCCACCGAACGCGAAATCGAGTTGGCCGAAGAAATTTTGAAGCACGTCCCCTCCATGGAGATGGTGCGCTTGGTCAGCTCAGGCACCGAAGCGGGCATGAGCGCCTTGCGCTTGGCACGCGGTGCCACGGGCCGCAGCAAGTTCATCAAGTTTGAAGGCTGTTACCACGGCCATGCCGATGCGTTGCTGGTGAAAGCCGGCTCGGGCTTGGCCACATTTGGCAACCCCACCAGTGCCGGCGTACCGCCTGAAGTGGTGCGCGACACCTTGGTGCTGGAGTACAACAACATTCAGGCACTGGAAGAAGCCTTTGCGCTGCATGGCAAAGATTTGGCGTGCGTGATGATCGAGCCGATTGCCGGCAACATGAATTTTGTGCGCGCCAGCGTGCCCTTCATGAAACGTTGCCGCGAGTTGTGCACCGCGCATGGCGCATTGCTGGTGTTTGACGAAGTCATGTCCGGCTTCCGTGTGGCCTTGGGCAGTGCGCAAAGTGTTTATGCCGGTCTGATTCCGGGCTTCAAACCCGACATGACGGTGCTGGGCAAAGTGATTGGCGGCGGCATGCCCTTGGCGGCTTTTGGTGGCCCGCGCGAGATCATGCGCCAACTGGCTCCCACTGGCCCGGTGTACCAAGCCGGCACCCTCAGTGGCAACCCGGTGGCCACGGCTTGCGGCCTGACCACATTGCGCGAGATCGCCAAGCCCGGCTTTTGGGACGCACTCAGTGCCCGCACCCAAAGTTTGGTGGACGGCCTGAAAGGGGCTGCTGCTGCTGCGGGTGTGCCCTTCAGCGCCGATTGTCAGGGCGGCATGTTTGGCTTTTTCTTGTTGCCCGAATTGCCACAAAACTACGCCAAGGTGATGACCAGCGACAGCCCTAAATTCAACAAACTCTTTCATGGTTTGTTGTCGGGTGGCGTGTACATTGCGCCGGCCTTGTACGAAGCCGGATTTGTCAGCGCCGCCCACACCGAGGCCGACATTGCCGAAACCGTGGGCGTGGCCGCACAGGTGTTCAAAACACTTTGAGTGGCCCGTCTCAGCCTGCGCTCGCTGCGTTAAACCAGCGATAATGCGCCCCTGCATTCACGTCCGGACCGGGCGCTTGCCCAATCCTAGGACCTCAAAATGAAAAAGAATTTTCCACTGCTCGTTGAAGGCAAAAACCCCGACCGGGTGCTGGACGCCGTCAAGCACGACATCCGCAAATACTTCAAACGCGAGCGCGGCCGCGATGTGCCCAAGGGCGTGGATTTTTGGGACTTTGATTGCAAAGTGGGTTTGAACGCCGACACCGCCGAAGTCGTGCGCGTGAGCGCGGTGATCGAAGCGGTTGACGCGGCGGCCAAGTCAGGGGCGGCTTCGGTGTACGTCGAAATCTTGAGCAAGCACGGCATGCGTGTGCTCAAAACCGCCGCCTCCGGTGACTCAGAGGGCGCGAACGACGACAACGGCTATTGAAACTTTCAGCGCAAACCCGCAGCGCGCAATTTGTCTTTTTTGCTCATGCGGGTGCCCTTGACGCCACCATTGCCAGGCGCGGGGGCCGGGGGTGTTTCGGTGGGCTCAAAGCCTGGAATTTGCTCTAACGCGAGTTCCAGGCTTTCGCGTTTTTGGATCAGCTTCCAGTGTGTCAGGGCTGCCGCCGTGACAAAACTCACCGCATCGCCATGGGCTCCGGCGCGGCCCGTACGGCCGATGCGGTGGGTGTAGTCGGTGGCCGAACGCGGCAGGTCATAGTTCACGACCACCGGCAACATGGCAATGTCAATGCCGCGGGAGGCCAAGTCGGTGGTCACCACCACATCCCAACGCCCCGCTTTGAATTCGCTCAAGACTTCTTGCCGCGCCCCTTGGCTCATTTCGCCATGAAATGGGGTCGCAAAAATACCCGCCTTGTAGAGTTTGGCCGCCACATGCTCGCAGGCATAGCGCGTGGCCACGAAGACCAACACCTGCTTCCAGCTGTTTTGGGCAATCAGGTGGCGCAGCAAGGCGGTGCGGCTTTTTTCGTCAACCGCGATGGCGCGTTGAGTGATGTCGGGCTTTTGGCCCTCCCACGCATCGACTGTGATGCGCACAGGCTCATGCAGCAACTGTGCCGCCAAGGCCTCAACTTCAGGGGCAAAAGTGGCCGAGAACAACAAGGTCTGACGCTTGGCGGGCAACAAAGCCAACACGCGGTGCAACTCATCGGCAAACCCCAAGTCGAGCAAGCGGTCGGCTTCGTCTAACACCAGGTGCTGCACATCACTCAGACGCAAAGCGTTTTGGTCCACCAAGTCGAGCAAGCGTCCGGGCGTGGCCACCACGATGTCGGCCCCACCCCGCAATGCCATCATTTGCGGATTGACCGAAACGCCCCCAAACAAGGTGTTCACTTTGAGCGTCTGCGGCAATGTGTAGGCCAAATGGGCCAACACCTCACCCACCTGCACCGCCAACTCGCGTGTGGGCACCAGCACCAAAAGACGAATCGGGCGACGAAAGTTGGTCTGCCGAGGCACCGCCAACAACTGCTGCAACAAAGGCAAAGCAAATGCCAATGTTTTGCCAGAGCCAGTGGGCGCCGTGGCCCACACATCGGCCGCGCTCAGGGCGGCAGGAATGGCCTCTGCCTGAATGGGCGTCGGGGCAAACAGGCCCATGTCCCCCACTGCATGCAAGAGTGATGGGGAAAGACCGAGCTGGTTGAAGTTCAAAACAATCCGATCAATGGCGGAAATGACGCACACCGGTGAACACCATTGCCACGCCACGTTCGTTGGCCGCGTCAATCACCTCTTGGTCGCGCACAGAGCCACCGGGCTGCGCCACGCAGGTGGCCCCGGCATCGACCACCACGTCAAGGCCATCACGGAACGGGAAGAAAGCGTCGCTGGCCACCACGGTCTGTTGCAAGCTCAACTTTGCGGCTTCGGCCTTGATGCTGGCAATGCGCGCAGAGTCGAGGCGGCTCATCTGGCCAGCACCCACGCCCATGGTCATGCCGTTTTTACAGAACACGATGGCGTTGGATTTGACGAACTTGGCGACCTTCCAGGCAAACAACAAGTCCTTCAACTCTTCAGGGGTGGGTTGCTTCACGGTCACGATTTTCAAGTCGGTCAATGCCAACTCGTGGTTGTCGGCACTTTGCAGCAACAAGCCCGAGCCGACGCGCTTGGTTTCGAGGGCATTGCGCACATGGCCGTAGGCGGCAGGCAGTGCAATTTTCATCAAACGCACATTCACTTTGCTCTTGAAGACCTCGAGCGCTTCGGCGCTGAAATCGGGCGCCATCAGCACTTCGACAAATTGCTTGCTCACGGCCTCGGCGGCGGCCTTGTCGACCGGACGGTTGAAAGCGATGATGCCGCCGAACGCGCTGGTCGGGTCGGTTTGGAATGCTTTGCTGTAGGCCTCAAGCGGGTGGGCGCCTACAGCCACACCGCAGGGGTTGGCGTGTTTCACAATGACACACGCCGAAGCTTCAAAACTCTTCACACATTCCCAAGCCGCATCGGCATCGGCGATGTTGTTGTAGCTGAGTTCTTTGCCTTGCAATTGCACGCCTGTGGCCAGCGAACCCGCAGCGGGTGCGATGTCGCGGTACCAAGCCGCCTGCTGGTGGCTGTTTTCACCATAGCGCAGGTCTTGCACTTTGACGTATTGCTCGTTGAACTGACCACTGAACTGGGCACGCGCAGGCACATAGCTTTCGCTCATTTTCTCAGCTTCAAAGTTGACGCTCGAGAGGTAATTGCTGATGGCACCGTCGTATTGGCTGATGCGGTTAAACGCCGCCACTGACAAAGCAAAGCGCAGCTTGTCGCTGAGTTGGCATTGGCCTTGCGCCTTGGATGCTTTCAACTCGGTCAACACCTCGGCATATTGGCTGGCGTCGGTCACGATGCCCACGTCTTTCCAGTTTTTTGCGGCGCTGCGCACCATGGCTGGCCCTCCGATGTCGATGTTTTCAATCGCATCGGCCAAGGTGCAACCGGGCTTGGCCACTGTGGCTTCAAAGGGGTACAGATTCACGATCAGCAAATCGATGGTCTCGATCTGGTGCGCTTGCAAGGCCGCCATGTGCTCTGGCGTATCGCGGCGCGCCAGCAAACCACCGTGCACTTTGGGGTGCAAGGTTTTCACGCGGCCGTCCAGCATTTCGGGAAAACCGGTGACTTCGGCCACCTCGGTCACAGGCAAACCTTGCTCGGCCAGCAGTCTGGCCGTGCCACCTGTGGAGATCAGGCCCACGCCCAAGGCGTGCAATGCATGCGCCAGATCAACGATGCCGGTTTTGTCGGAGACAGAGATGAGGGCTCTCATAAAGGAAGACTTTCTAGAAAAAATTATTTCAACAAATCGTGTTCGAGCAATTTCTTGCGCAAGGTGTTGCGATTCAGCCCCAACCACTCGGCAGCTCTGGATTGGTTTTGGCCCGACTGGCTCATCACCACATCCAACAGGGGCTTCTCGACCAACTTAACCAACATGTCGTAAAGACCCGCAGGGTCAGTGCCATCGAGGTCACGGAAGTAGGTTTCCAAGTTGTCGCGAATGCAGGCTTCTATGGATTGGGTTTCACTCATTGCAATGTCTCCAAAACCGGCTGTGCTTGAGTCATGGGCAAGCGGTCCATCTGGCTGGCCAGGCCATCGAAAAATTCAGCCACCGCGGCCCACTGCTGCGGGGCGGTGTCCAAGGTGTTCATGTGCTCTCTGAAGGTGTCACCACCCGGCAGGTTGCGCACATACCAGCCAATGTGTTTGCGCGCCGAACGCACGCCTGTGAATTCACCATACAAACCGTAATGGTCGTGCAAGTGTTCGAGCAAAGCTCGGCGAACTTCTGCCACCAAGGGCGGCGCCAGGTGTTCACCGGTCGCCAAAAAATGGGCGATTTCTCGGAATATCCAAGGGCTGCCCTGCGCCGCGCGCCCCACCATCAGGGCATCTGCGCCGGTGGCTTTCAAGACGGCTTGTGCTTTTTCTGGCGAGTCGATGTCGCCGTTGGCAACCACCGGAATTTTGAGGGCGGCTTTGACCGCGGCCACTGTGTCGTATTCGGCCCAGCCTTTGTAGCCTTGCTCGCGGGTACGGCCATGCACCGTGACCATTTGCACCCCGGCACTTTCAGCGGCGCGAGCCAAAACCAAGGCATTTTTTTCGGTGTCGCACCAACCGGTGCGCATTTTCAGGGTCACCGGCACCCCATGGGGCTGCGCGGCTTCCACCACAGCCGACACGATCTCCAGCGCCAAAGGTTCGTTTTGCATCAAGGCCGAGCCGGCCCATTTGTTGCACACCTTCTTAGCCGGGCAGCCCATGTTGATGTCAATGATTTGTGCGCCTCGGTCGATGTTGTAGCGCGCAGCATCGGCCATCATTTGCGCCTCGGTACCGGCAATCTGCACCGCAATCGGTCCCGGCTCCCCATCGTGGTTGGCACGCCGAGAAGTCTTCAGCGAGGCCCACAGGTCGGGGCGCGAGGTGACCATTTCGCTGACTGCATAACCTGCACCAAACTGCCTGCACAACTGGCGAAAAGGCCGATCGGTCACCCCCGCCATGGGGGCAACAAACAAGTTGTTCGGCAATAGATAGGGGCCAATCTGCATGACTGGGAAGTGCGGGAATGTGGGGGGCCTTGAGAGGAGGCACGATTGTAGTTGCTTAATATTTCAGCAGCTGACATGCAGATGTGCTAGGCACCAGAGCAGCACACCGACGCCGTCCGGCGCGGAAAAACCTCCATTTAAATTCCGCCACCACAGATGACTTGCCAAGCTCGCCGTTGAATGCGCCGTTCAAAGTTCCCTTCTGAGTGCCCTTTTGAGTGCCGTTGAGGGTCGCTGTTAAAGGTCACCGCCAAAGGCCGAGTTCAAAACGGCTTTGGTGAGCTCGGTACACTGCCCCAATGGAAATTTGGCTCACTCAGTTGTTGCAATGGCTGGCCCTGCCGCAATTCGGGCTCAGCACCGTCTTTGTGGTGGCTTTTGTCTCGGCCACTTTGTTGCCCATGGGCTCTGAACCCGCCGTGTTTGGCTTGGTCAAACTCAGCCCCGAATTGTTTTGGCCCGCCATCGGTGTCGCTACGGTGGGCAACACCTTGGGGGGCATGGTCAGTTGGTGGATGGGCTGGGGCACACACAAGGCCGTGGATCGCTTCAAACAATCAAGCACGGACAAACAGGCCTTGAAATGGTTGGAAAAATTAGGGCCCAAGGCCTGCTTGTTCTCTTGGCTGCCGATCGTGGGCGACCCCATTTGCGCCGTGGCCGGCTGGCTCAAAATGCCTTTTTGGCCCTGCACGCTTTACATGGCAGTGGGCAAATTTTTGCGATACCTTGTCATGACGGGCGGCCTGCTGTGGCTGTTTCCCACGCACTGAACACAAAAAAACCGCTCATGGGAGCGGTTTTTTTCTGAAGGCCAGAGCGATCAGGAGCTGAACAAAAAGTTCATCACATCGCCATCTTTGACGATGTACTCCTTGCCTTCTGCGCGCATCTTGCCCGCGTCTTTGGCGCCCTGCTCACCTTTGAAGGCAATGAAGTCGTCAAATGCGATGGTTTGCGCCCGGATGTAACCCTTTTCAAAGTCGGTGTGAATCACGCCCGCTGCTTGTGGTCCGGTGTCGCCCACATGGATGGTCCAAGCGCGCACTTCTTTCACGCCGGCGGTGAAGTAAGTTTGCAAACCGAGCAAGTTGTAGGCCGAGCGAATCAGGCGGTTCAGACCGGGCTCGTCTTGACCCAGTTCTTTCAAAAACTCCAAGCGGTCCGCATCGTCCATTTCGGACAATTCCGCTTCAATCTTGGCGCAGATCGCCACCACCGGTGCATTTTGCTTGGCGGCAAATGCTTTCAAACGGTCCAAGAACGGGTTGTTCTCAAAGCCGTCCTCAGACACGTTGGCCACAAACATCGCAGGCTTGGCGGTGATGAAAAAGAACTGCTTGAGTTCGGCGCGTTCTTCTTTGCTGAAATCGATGGTGCGCACAGGTTGCGTATCGTTCAGAGCGGCTTGGCACTTCTCCAAAATCGCCAATTGCTTCACGGCGTCTTTGTCGCCCGAGCGGGCAATTTTGCTGACGCGGTGGATGGCTTTCTCGGCGGCGGCCAAATCGGCCAAACACAGCTCGGTCTGAATCACCTCAATGTCGGCGATCGGGTCGACCTTGTTGGCCACGTGGATGACGTTGTCGTCCTCGAAGCAGCGCACCACGTTGACGATGGCGTCGGTTTCGCGGATGTGGGCCAAGAACTTGTTGCCCAAACCTTCACCCGTGCTGGCACCGGCCACCAAGCCGGCAATGTCCACAAACTCAACGATGGCCGGCACGATGCGCTCAGGCGTGATGATGTCGGCCAACTGCTGCAAACGGGGGTCGGGCACCTCGACCACCCCGGTGTTGGGCTCGATGGTGCAAAAAGGGTAGTTTTCTGCGGCAATGCCGGCTTTGGTCAGCGCGTTAAAAAGGGTAGATTTGCCCACGTTGGGCAAACCCACGATGCCGCATTTGAGGCTCATGGAAGGCTTTCGATGATTCTGAAGATAACCGGTGATTTTAACGGGTGGACCAAACGGTTATCGGCCCCTGTGGCTGACTCGCCAAAAGCCATCGCCCTACAATGCGCGCATGGCTTTACACCCTGACATTTGCATCCGTGGCTCTGGCATTGTGGGCCGCACCTTGGCCCTGCTGTTGGCCCGCGAAAAACTCAATGTCGCTCTGGTGGAGGCCCCTGCCCAGCCCGGCATTGCCGATGTGCGGGCCTATTCGCTGAACGGTGCCGCCATGGCCTTGCTGCAAGACCTGCGCTGCTGGCCCGACAGCCCCGATGTGACGCCGGTGCACCGCATGCAAATTTGGGGCGACCAAGGCGGCCAACTGAATTTCGGCGCACAGGCCCAAGGCGTGGGCGAACTCAATTGGATGGTGGACGTGCCCGCGCTAGAAAAACGCTTGGCGCAGGCTGTGCAATTTCAACCGCACATCGAAGTCGTCAGCGCCCCAGTAGCAGCCAAACTGACCGTGGTATGTGAAGGCCGTGCCAGCCAAACGCGTGCCGAGTTGGGCGTGGGCTTTGAAGTCACCCACTATGAACAACACGCCGTGGCCACCCGGCTGGTGTGCGAGCTGCCACACCAAGGCGTGGCAAGGCAGTGGTTTGGTTGGAGCGCGGCGACCGGCTTGTCCCAACCTCAGGCCGAGATTTTGGCCTTGCTGCCCTTGGGCGGTGAAGGCGGCCGCGAGGTGGCGCTGGTGTGGTCGGTACACCCCTTGCGCGCCCAAGCCCTGATGGCCCTCGAGCCAGAAGCTTTTGCCCTCGAATTGTCCAAGGCCTGTGGTCTGGCCCTGGGCCACATGACCTTGTCAGCCCCTCGCGCCGAATGGCCCTTGCAACTGGCCAAGGCCGAACGCTGGACCGGCAGCATGCCCGGCAACACCCAACAGTCTTTTGCCTTGGCGGGTGATGCCGCGCACGCCATCCACCCCTTGGCGGGGCAAGGCCTAAACGTGGGCTTGGCCGATGTCGCCGAGTTGGTGCGGGTCATCAAAACCAAAGAATTCTGGCGCCCCTTGAACGACTTGAAACTGCTGCGCCGCTACGAACGGGCCCGTCAGGCCGATGTGAAAGCCATGGGACTCGTGACCGACGGACTGCAACGCCTGTTTGCGCAACCCAGCCCTTTTTGGCAACAGCTGCGCAACTGGGGCTTGAATGGCTTTGACCGCAGCGGCCTGCTTAAAAATTGGATGGCGCAACAAGCCATGGGCCAAACGCCAAGCTCAGATTCAGGCGTGGACCCGCGTTGATATTGCATTGAATTGACCCTGTTGCTTTTGAAAGAACACCCATGATGTTTGCCCGTTTCAAGTTGTCGGCCTGGTTGGCCTTGGCCTGTCTGGCCCCCACACTGGCTTTGGCCCAAGAAGCCACCATTCGCAAAAACCTGAGTGAGCGGCTGGCCAATTTGCCCAAGATCGACGAGATCAGCAAAACGCCCATGAACGGCTTGTACGAATTGCGCATGGGCAATGATGTGATGTACAGCGATGCGGAAGGCCATTTTTTGATTCAAGGCACGCTGATTGATGTCAAACAACGCCGCAACCTGACCGAAGAGCGCATGGAAAAACTGTCGGCCATTCCTTTTGACCAACTGCCTTTGAAAAACGCCTTCACGCAAGTGCGCGGCAACGGCAAACGCAAGTTGGTGGTGTTTGCCGATCCCAATTGCGGCTATTGCAAACGCTTTGAAAAAGACCTGCAAAAGCTCGAAAACGTCACGATCTACCACTTGCTTTACCCCATCTTGGGCGAAGACTCGAGAACCAAATCCAAAAACATTTGGTGTGCCAAAGACAAGGCCAAGGTTTGGAACGACTGGATGGTCAATGGCTCGACACCGTCCACCGCCAACTGCGACACCACCGCTTTGGACGCGAATGTGGAGTTTGGCAAAAAGCAACGCATCACCGGCACGCCCACTTTGTTGTTTGCCGATGGCACACGTGTGCCGGGTGCCGTGCCCATCGCCCAAGTTGAAAAATTGCTGAACGACATCAAACCATGAACACCCCACACCAAGAAGACCCCACCTGGCACCTGATTCGCCGCCTCGGTTACGCCGGCCTGATTCCCTTTGTTTTTTTAGCGCTGTGTCTGTGGCTGGTCGGCCCTGACTTGCACCCTTATGTGGCCTTGTCCATGCAAAGCTATGGCGCTGTCATCGTGTCGTTTTTGGGCGGCATTCATTGGGGCGTGGGTTTTCGCAATGCCTTGATCACCCGTGAAGCACCCCGCATTCATTTCACCTGGGGCGTCGTGCCCAGCCTGCTGGCCTGGGTGGCGGTGATGATGCCTGCCTTTGCAGGTCTGCCCTTGCTGGGCTTTGTGTTGATTGGCTGCTATGTCATGGACCGCCGCACATGGCCTGCGGCTGGCCTGGCGCCTTGGTTGCCCATGCGTTTGCAATTGACCATTGTGGCCAGCCTGAGTTGCTTTTTGGCGGCAGGTGCCACATGAGCGTGGTGCACTACGGCATTGAAGCGGCAGATCTGCACGCGCATTTATTCAAGGTCACGCTCACCCTCGACCAACCTGCTGCACGGCAAACCGTGTCGCTGCCGGTGTGGATTCCCGGCAGCTATTTGGTGCGCGAGTTTTCCAAGAACCTCCAAAACTTGGTCGCCACGCAAGGCCGCAAAAAAGTCGCCATCACCCAACGCGACAAATGCACTTGGGACATGGATTGCAAGCCCGGCCAAGCCCTGGTGCTGACCTACGAGGTGTATGCCTTTGACGCCTCTGTTCGCACCGCTTGGCTAGACACCCAGCGCGGTTTTTTCAACGGCACCAGCCTGTGTTTGCGGGTGCATGGCTTGGAAGAAAAAACGCACCAGTTGCAACTCAAACCAGTGAAGGGACAAGCCACCTGGCAAGCCGCCACAGGAATGTCGCCTGTCAAAGTCGACAAAAAAGGCTTTGGCCTG
The DNA here is from genome assembly GCA_046047055.1 of Pseudomonadota bacterium. GTDB lineage: Bacteria > Pseudomonadota > Gammaproteobacteria > Burkholderiales > Burkholderiaceae_C > Limnohabitans_A. The sequence continues at coordinate 20,213 of JBJOIR010000026.1, forward strand.
TATCAGGCCAACAACTACTCGGATTTGGTCGATTGCCCCGTCGAGTTGGGCTCGTTTTGGAGCGGTCAATTCACCGCCTGCGGCATCCCGCACCGCTTTGTGGTGGCAGGGGCCTTGCCGTCTTTCGATGGTCAGCGCTTGTTGGCCGACACACAGAAAATTTGTGAAGCCGAGATTCGGTTTTGGCATGGCTCAGGCAAATCTGCGGGCAAGAAAGCCCCGCATACAAATTACCTGTTCATGCTGAACGCTGTCCATGAAGGCTATGGCGGCTTGGAACACAAAAACAGCACCGCCCTGATCTGCAACCGCGCTGACTTGCCACGACAAAACGCCCCCCATACGAACGAGGGCTACACCACTTTGCTGGGCTTGATCAGCCACGAGTACTTTCACACTTGGAACGTCAAGCAGCTGCGCCCTGATGCACTGGCGCACTACGACTTCACCCAAGAAAACTACACCCCGTTGTTGTGGTTCTTTGAGGGCTTCACCAGTTATTACGACGACCTGCTGCTGCGGCGCGCTGGCCTGATTGACGATGCCACTTATTTCAAGCTGCTGGGCAAAACCATTTTGCAAGTGCAGCAAACGCCGGGGCGCTTGGTGCAAACGGTGGCGCAGGCCAGTTTTGATGCTTGGGTCAAGTACTACCGGCAGGACGAAAACACGCTCAACGCCACGGTGAGTTATTACACCAAGGGCTCGTTGGTGGCGCTGTGCCTCGACTTGGCACTGCGCCAAGAAGGCCAAACGCTCGACAACCTGATGCGGGGACTTTGGAAGCGCTGCCATGCTGGCCCCATGCGCGAACAAGACTTGCTGGAAGAGTTGCACAGCCTCACGGGTCGAAGCTGGAAGAAAGAAATTTCCAGCTGGGTGCACAGCACCGACGAGTTGCCCCTGCGCGAGTTGCTCAGCGGGCAAGGCGTGGAGGTCAGTGCTGAAACAGCGCCCATGACCCAGCGACTGGGTTTGCGCGTGAGTGAAATTCTGGGCAGTCTTCAGATCAAGGGCGTACTGCGCGGCAGCGCCGCCGAAAAAGCCGGGCTGGCGGCTGGCGATGAATGGTTGGGCGTCGAGATAGGTGCCAAAGGCCAAGGGGGCAGTTGGCGCCTCAGCAAACTCGATGAACTGCCCGCGCTGCTCGGGCGAGAACAACAATTGGTGGCTTGGGTGGCGCGCGACAAACGCTTGTTGAAGTTGCCTATGAAGGTGCCTGCGCAAGCCAGCTATTGGAAACTGGCCGCACCTTCAACCCGCAAACCGGGCCAGTGGCCCGCTGTTTGAAAGATCTGCCCACCTGATCTGCCCATCTGATCAGCCCGAGCCGAATTGCTTGGGCCGATCTGCCTGCGCAAATCTGTCAGGACTTATTTTTTGCGCAAATCGACCACACGTTTGGCTTTGCCTTGGCTGCGCTCGACACCGCCTTCGGCCTTGAGATCGATCGCCACGCTCGAGCCAATAAACACCTTGATCTCGTGCTGCAACATTTTGGCGGCTGCTTTCGCCTCCGCGCTGTCGGGTGACACGCCGGGCTTGGTTTCCACCAACACCTTCAGGTCGTCCATGGGCCCTTCGCGGGTCAGCACGCACTGGTAGTGCGGGGCCAACTCACTGCGCTTCAAGATCAATTCTTCGATCTGGCTAGGGAACACGTTCACGCCGCGGATGATCATCATGTCGTCGCTGCGACCGGTGATTTTTTCCATGCGGCGCATGGTGCGCGCGGTGCCAGGCAACAAGCGCGTCAGGTCACGGGTGCGGTAACGAATGATGGGCAATGCTTCTTTGGTCAAGCTGGTGAAGACCAACTCGCCCAGCTCACCATCGGCCACTGGCTCGCCGGTTTCAGGGTTGATGATTTCGGGGTAGAAATGGTCTTCCCAAAGGGTCGGGCCATCTTTGGTCTCGATGCATTCGCTGGCCACGCCGGGGCCAATCACCTCCGACAAACCATAAATGTCCACCGCATCAATGCCCATGCGTTTTTCAATCGCACGGCGCATGTCGTTGGTCCAGGGTTCGGCACCAAAAATGCCCACGCGCAAAGACGAGGTTTTGGGGTCGATGCCTTGGCGCTCAAATTCATCGGCAATGGCCAACATGTAGCTGGGCGTGACCATGATGATGTTGGACTTGAAGTCTTGAATCAGCTGCACTTGGCGCTCGGTTTGCCCGCCACCAAAGGGCACCACGGTGAGGCCGAGTTTTTCAGCGCCGTAGTGCGCGCCCATGCCGCCCGTGAAGAGGCCATAACCGTAACTCACATGCACCATGTCCCCCGGCTTGGCACCGCCTGCACGGATGCTGCGGGCCACCACAGTGGACCAAGTGTCGATGTCTTTCAACGTGTAACCCACCACAGTGGGTTTGCCGGTGGTGCCACTGGACGCGTGAATGCGGGCGCATTTATCGCGCGGCACAGCAAACATGCCAAACGGGTAGCTGTCGCGCAAATCGGCTTTGGTCGTGAATGGGAACTTGGCCAAGTCAGCCAGTGATTTGCAATCGTCCGGGTGCACGCCAGCAGCATCGAACTTGGCGCGGTAGACCGGCGAATTGGCATAGGCGTGGTGCAGCGTCTGTTGCAAGCGCTTCAATTGCAGGCTGCGCAGTTCGTCCACGCTGGCTTTTTCAATCGGCTCTAAGGGAAAGGCTTTTTGGCTCATTCAAAACTCCAATGGACTGATTTATTCCGGCACCACCGTGCCCGGAATTTGTGCACTTTTGCCGCGGAACATGGCGATCACCTCACCGTCTTGGTTGGTCACTTTCATGTCGTAAATGCCGTGCCGTCCACTCAGGGTTTGCTCAAGGCCTTCGCAGGTCAGCACATCGCCCAACCGTCCGGGCTTCAAAAACTCGATGCTGCAGCCCGCCGCCACCGCGTTTTTGTTGTAGCTGTTGCAAGCAAAGGCAAAGGTCGAATCGGCCAACGTGAAGATGAAGCCTCCGTGGCAAATTTGGTGGCCATTCAGATGCAACGCTTTCACCGTCATGCGCATCACCGCACGTCCCGGCTCACAAGCCATGAGTTGCATGCCCATGGTGTCTTTGGAAGCCACGTCCACTGTGAACATGGTTTCGCCGACACGTTGGGCCAGCGCTTTAGATTCGGCAGTGCTCATCATTGGCCTTTGAATTGGGGGGGGCGTTTTTCAAGAAAGGCGTTCACGCCTTCCATGTAATCGTGGGTTTTGCCCAGTGCCGATTGGGTATCGCGTTCGACATTCAGGTGCTCGTCCAGCGAGCGGGTGCTGGCATCGCGCAACAGATGCCGCGTGGCCACCAAGGCTTTGGTGGGCATCAAGGCCAAGCGAGCGGCCAAAGCCATTGCGGCCTCCACACAGTCGTCAGCCACCTCCCAAATGAGGCCCCATTCTTTGGCTTTTTCAGCCACCAGTTTCTCGCCGGTCATGGCCAAAGCCATGGCGCGGGGCAAGCCCAAACGCTCGACCAACAACCAACTGCCGCCGGCATCGGGAATCAGACCAATTTTGCTGAAGGCCTGCACAAAGCTGGCCGATGGCGCCGCGATGGCAATGTCGCACGCCATGGCCACCGAGGCCCCTGCCCCCGCGGCCACACCGTTGACTGCACACACCACCGGCATGCGCAGCGACTGCAAACGGCGCGTGGTGGGGTTGAAGGCCTCGTGAATGACAGGCCCCGGATCGGCACGCTCAAGCAAGCCGGGGCCAGGCGTGAAATCTAGTTCAGACAAATCCAGCCCTGCACAAAAGCCACGGCCTGCGCCCGTCAGCACCAAGGCCCGCACAGCGGGATTGGCCTCCGCTTGGTCCAGCACGGACCACAGCATTTGGTGCATTTCGCGGGTAAAGCTGTTGAGCGCTTGCGGTCGGTTGAGGGTGACCAGCGCTACGGCGTCACGGACTTCATACAACACCGAAGCAGGGGTGGATTCGGGCATGCTTTTCTCCTGAAGCGAAGAATGTACCATTAACCGACCGCACGGTTGGTTAATACTTTCCCTATGGCCCAGTGCCAGTTTCTGCGCCATGAGGTCTTGGTTATAGTGCTCTTTGAATTCCACACCCCCTTGGAGAATCTCTTGAATTACGAAAACATTGAAGTCCGCACAGAAGGCGGCAAAGTCGGCATCATCACGCTCCATCGGCCCAAGGCATTGAACGCCCTGAACAGCGCCTTGATGGACGAATTGGGCGCCGCTTTGAAAGCCTTCGATGCGGACGAAACCATTGGCTGCATCATCGTCACGGGCAGCGAAAAAGCCTTTGCGGCGGGGGCAGACATTTCGGCGATGGCCAAGTTCACCTTCAGCGAGGTCTACAAAAACGACTTCATCACCCGCAACTGGGAAACCATTCGCAACATTCGCAAACCCGTGATTGCAGCCGTCAGTGGCTTTGCACTGGGCGGTGGCTGCGAGTTGGCCATGATGTGCGACTTCATCATCGCTGCCGACAACGCCAAATTCGGTCAACCTGAAATCAAAATCGGCATCATCCCCGGAGCTGGCGGCACACAACGCTTGCCCCGCGCCATTGGTAAATCCAAGGCCATGGATTTGGTCCTCACAGGTCGAATGATGGATGCCGCAGAAGCCGAGCGCGCCGGCTTGGTCAGCCGTGTGGTGCCTTTGGAAAAAATGATGGACGAAGCCCTGGGCGCAGCGCTCACGATTTGCGGCTACGGTCAACTCTCGGTCATGGCGGCCAAAGAAAGTGTGAACCGCGCTTTTGAAAGCGGTTTGTCTGACGGTGTGATGTTTGAGCGACGCCTGTTCCATGGGCTGTTCGCCACAGCCGATCAAAAGGAGGGCATGGACGCCTTCTTGAACAAACGCCAACCGAACTTTGTGAACGGTTGATTCGCCCAAGAAGATTTTCAGAGCCCATCTGAGCGTCTCTTCAGACCGCCCACGGTGACCACACTGTGGGCATTTTTTTTAGGGCTCCAAGCGCGCCTGCGGCTTGCACACGGCATCGTCAGCACTGGCGCAATTCACCGGAATCAAATCACCCACTTCGACTGCGGGCGTTTGTTCTGCGCGTTGGTCCAAGTTTTTCTCCATCACTTGGGCTTCAGAGGACTTGCGGGACATTTGTAACTTCACCAATTCAGACAGATCGTTCGGCTCCGAAGTGATCACGGCGCCAGAGGACCGCAAGGCGCTGATGGTGGCCGAAGAGGGCCGCTTGCCAAACCGGATGCGCGGTGCGCCGCCTCGGGCCGAGACCATGCGACCCGAACCCACTGTGAAATCAACATCGCCGGTGTCGGAGTTGAACTCCAAGGCATTGCTGCCCGAAGAGGTGTCGATCACAAAGCGGTTGGCCAAGTAGCTTTGCTGCCCGGCTGTCTCCACATTGCCAGCAAAACGGATGGTGCCGGCATTGGCCACAGTGGGGGCGTCATAACTGGCCTGGCTGGTGGTGGGCGCGTTGCCATCGGCCAGCCGGTCAAAGCCCACCACATCCAAGCGGGCGACCATCGCGATCAAGCCGGCCAAGGGGCGGACAGAGCCCACGTCTGCCGCAAAACTGATTTCTGGCTCGGGCAAGCGCGCGTCCAAACTGATGGCGCGGGCATCCAAGGTGTACACCCCATCGGTGGCGCCGTAACCGTCTACGCGGCCGTTGAAAGTGATCTTCGGATCGATCGAATAAATCTGGCGGTAAGTGCCGTTGTAGGCCGTGCCACCCACCATCGTGGTGCCATTGAGGGTCACTTCTTCGTAGGTGGCAATGTTGCCCAAAAGGTTGATGGTGGGCGCGGTCACCTCCAAACGGTAAATGCCGTAGTGGCGGGTGTAGTTGTCCAACAATGACGCACCTTGATTCAAATCAGCCTCAAAGCCTACGCGGTCATTGAATGTGATCTCGCCTGCCGCTTGCAATTGCAAGCTGCGCAAATCGGTCTTGGCATAGCCGCCCCCGTCCACGGTACCCAAATAGTTCAGATCGCCAGTGGAAGACGTCATCCGCACCGGATAGACCTGTGCGGTGCCGCCCGTTTCAGTGGTGACCGTGACCGCTGCAGACCCTGTGTCACGCGAGATGCGCATGTCCAGATCGTCCGCCATGGTGATGTTGTTGTAGACCTGATTGCCCACCGTGGTCACCGAGCCCAATTGGCTGCCCAGTTTCGTCGTGCCAATGGCTTGGGTCAGGCCCGCTTGGGCCTCGTCGGAGGTGCTCAGGCTTTGCAACGGCCGCAACCAGCCCACCGAACGATCGAAGGTCACGGTGCCCGAGCCCGCACGAATATCCAATGCGTAAGCCGCGTCCATGGCGCTGTCGACCCATCCACCAAAAGTCACATCGGCGTTGGTGGTGGTCATGGTCACATTCGTAGCCACCGTGACCGCACCCGCATACGTTTGCGTGCCGCTGGTGGTGATGTTGGCGCCCAGGTTCGTGGCCCCGCTGATGCTCAAGTTGCTGATGCCGCTGAACACGCCATCGACATCGGCCGCCCCGGTGATCGTCAAGCCGTTGCCCGCCCCGTCTACGGTGCTTTGGGTGTGGACGGTGCTGGCCGTCAACGTGCGGTCGCCGCCGCTCAAGGTCACAGCTCCGGCATAAGTTTGCGCCCCGCTGGTGGTGATGTCGGCCCCGATGTTGGAGGTGCCCGACACGTTCAAGGTCGTGAGGGCTGTGACGGCACCGCCGATGTCTGCATTGCCCGTGAAGGTCAGCGCATGGTTGCCACCGTCCAACGTGCTTTGAGTGCTGAGGGTGCTGCCCGTCAACGTGCGGTTGCCGCCGCTCAACGTCACCGCACCGCTGTATGTCTGTGTGCCTGTGGTCGTGATGTCGGCACCCAAGTTCGACGCACCCGTGATGCTCAACTGGGTGAGGCCCGTGAACGCGCTATCAATGTCGGCCGCGCCGGTGATGGTCAAGGCGTTGTTGCCACCGGTCAAGGTGCTTTGCGTGTGGATGGTCGAGCCGGTCAATGTCCGGTCGCCGCCGCTCAGCGTCACCGCACCCGCATAGGTCTGTGCACCGCTGCTGGAGATGTCTGCACCCAAGTTGGCCGTGCCCGTGATGCTCAAGGTGGTGAGTCCTGTGAAGTCGCCGTCGATGTCGGCTGCGCCAGTGATCGTCAGGGCGTTGCTGCCACTGGCCAAGGTGCTTTGGGTGTGGATGGTCGAGCCGGTCAGGGTGCGATCGCCGCCGCTCAGCGTCACGGCGCCGGCATAAGTTTGTGCACCGCTGGTCGTGATGTCCGCACCCAAATTGGCCGTACCC
>JBJOIR010000027.1:0-26719 GCA_046047055.1 Pseudomonadota bacterium
GGCTTGGCGCTGGCCAGGCCCGCCTTCAACTCTTCGTCGTTGATCATGCGGCCTTGTTCCAAATCGATCAGGAACATCTTGCCGGGTTGCAGGCGCCATTTGCGCACGATCTTGCTTTCGGGAATTGGCAACACGCCGGTTTCCGAACCCATGATGACCATGTCGTCGTCGGTGATGATGTAGCGCGATGGACGCAGGCCGTTGCGGTCCAGCGTGGCACCAATCTGGCGGCCATCGGTGAAAACGATGGAGGCGGGACCATCCCAGGGCTCCAACATGGCCGCGTGGTATTCGTAGAACGCTTTGCGACGTTCGTCCATGGTGGTGTGCTGCTCCCAAGGCTCGGGAATCATCATCATCACGGCTTGGCTGATGGGGTAACCCGCCATCGTCAACAGTTCCAAGCAGTTGTCAAAGGTGGCGGTGTCGGACTGACCGGCAAAGCTGATGGGATAGAGCTTTTGCAAATCGGCTGCCAACACGGGGGAAGACATCACGCCTTCGCGCGCCTTCATCCAGTTGTAATTGCCCTTAACGGTGTTGATCTCTCCGTTGTGCGCCACATAGCGGTAGGGGTGAGCCAATGGCCACTCTGGGAAAGTGTTGGTGGAGAAGCGTTGGTGCACCAAGCCCAAAGCCGACACACAACGCTCGTCCTGCAAGTCCATGTAGTAGGTGCCCACTTGGTCCGCCAACAGCAAGCCTTTATATACGGCAGTGCGGCTAGACATGCTGGGGATGTAGTACTCGTTGCTGTGCTTGAGCTGCAAGGCCTGAATCGCGGCGCTGGCGGTCTTGCGGATCACGTACAACTTGCGCTCCAAGGCGTCTTGCACGATCACATCGGCACCACGGCCAATGAAAATCTGGCGCATGACCGGCTCTTTTTCTCGCACCGTGGGCGACATGGGCATGTCGCGGTTGACCGGCACATCGCGCCAGCCCAACACCACTTGGCCTTCGGCTTTCACGGCACGCTCAAGCTCTTGTTCGCAGGCCATGCGTGAAGCATGTTCTTTGGGCAAGAACACCATGCCCACGCCGTACTCACCAAACGGCGGCAAGGCCACACCCTGTTTCGCCATTTCGTCGCGGTACAAGGCGTCGGGCAGTTGAATCAAGATGCCGGCACCGTCGCCCATCAGCGCGTCCGCACCAACAGCACCCCGGTGATCGAGGTTTTCAAGAATTTTCAGTGCCTGCGTCACGATGGCGTGGGTTTTGTGACCCTTGATGTGGGCGACAAAGCCCACACCACAAGCATCGTGTTCATTGGCCGGGTCGTACAGACCGGTAGTTTGGAAATGTTCTTTTTGGGCTGCCGTGGTCATGGCGCACTCCTAAGGGTTTTTACGCAGATCGAAGAGTGTAGTGCACAGCAGCATCCATGCCAAGGATATTAATCGGGGTCAGATCCCATTTAATTGAGCTGGATTAGCAGGACAAATTTAATTGGGGACAGAGCAAATCAACTGGGATTGGCGGGGTTTTTGATGGGTCGCCCCGCCTTGCCAGGCTGCAACCGCCGTTGGGTCATTTGCTGCAAATCAGTCACAAAGGCTTTCGACCCCAGCGCCCATCCCGACAATGCACTGGTGGTGATCTGCTCTTTTTGACTCGATGCCAAGCCCTGATTGACCAAGCCCAAGTAAGCCGCCTCCCGCGCAAATGGGGTGTTGCCCAAGCCCCAAAACAGGGCATGGGGCGTCACCAATTTGTCGCTGAACTGTCCAATGTAGTGCCGGTGGCTGGACCACTTGAAATCGGCGGCCTGCATCACCATACCCGCTCGCACAGGGTTGAGGTCGATGTACACCATGCAGGCCAAAAGATAGCGCTCACTTTCAATCAAGTTGCTGCGGTAACGACCTTCCCATAAAGTGCCGGAGCGGTTGTGCCGCAAATTGAAATACCGCACATACGCCCGTCCGACGGCTTGCATCATCTTGGGCAAGCCATCCGCCGTCTCGGGGGTCACCAGCAAATGGAAATGGTTGTCCATCAGCACATAGGCATGCAGAGCCACCTTGCAGGCAAGTGCATGCTCCTGCCAAAGCGCGCACAAACGCTCGCGGTCAGCATCATCGCGGACGATGAGCTGGCGGTCATTGCCTCGCTGAATGACATGGTGCGGATAGGCGGGAACAGTGAGACGGGGCTGACGGGCCATAAAAACTCCCAAACTCAGCGCAGTTTAATCGGGATCTGACCCCGATTAACCAATTGAACTTAATCGATCAACTGACGGCGGAGGATGCGCTGACCAGGGGGTACCGACCGCCCATCAGCTCGGTTACGCCAAACTCTTGGAGCAGCGCCTGAAGGCGCTCGCCGGCGGTGCGTTTTTTCTGGCCGGTGTACTTGGCCAAGATCAGCTCGTTCTTCATGCTGTGTTCCCAGCCCACCAATTCGGTCACAGTCACTTGATAGCCCTGAGACTCGAGGTAGAGACAGCGCAGCACGTTCGTCAGTTGGCTGCCCACTTCACGCGTGTGCAGCGGGTGCCGCCAGAGTTCAGCCAACGGGGTGCGTTGCAAGTTCAGTGCTTTGTTCTGATTGAGCGCGCGTGCCAACTCGGCCTGACAACAAGGCACCAACACCATGTACTTGGCCTTTTTCTGTAAGCCAAAAGCGATGGCATCGTCGGTCGCGGTATCGCAGGCATGCAACGCCGTGACCACATCCATTTGCTCGGGCAACTCGGCGCTTTGTGTTGACGCGGCTACGCTCAAATTCAAGAAGTGCATGCGGTCAAAGCCCAGTCTCTCGGCCAACGCACGCGAGGAGTCCACCAACTCGGCGCGGGTTTCGATACCGTAAATCGCGCCTGCGCCCAGACTTTTGAAAAACAAGTCGTAAATGATGAAGCCCAAATAAGACTTACCAGCACCATGGTCGGCCAAAGTAGGGCCGCGGTCATTGGCGGGCAACTCCAGTAGCAGTTTTTCGATGAACTGAAACAGGTGATAAACCTGCTTGAGCTTGCGCCGCGAGTCTTGGTTCAGCTTGCCATCGCGTGTCAGGATGTGGAGTTGTTTGAGCAATTCGACAGACTGACCAGGCCGTACCTCCGGTGGCAATTCAGCACCCTGGGGAGCAACCACGGGTGTGGTGTTGCGCTTTTTCATGGGGTCGGACCCACGTCCAAATCCTTCCAACCTTTGAGCCCCAATTTCTCAAGCGTGGCCATGTTGGTTTCGTAAATCGTCTCGGCTTCCGGAAAGGCTTCCACCGCACGGTCAATGCTTTCTTCGCGCAACAAATGCAGTGTGGGGTAAGGCGAGCGGTTGGTGAAATTGGTGATGTCGTCTGGCTCGGTGTCGGCAAACTGAAACTGGGGATGAAAACTGGCGACTTGAAACTCGCCTTCCATGTCCAGCTCTTGCAACACGCCATCGGCCTCGTCGAGAAAGTCGTTGAACTCCAAAAAATCGTGCAACATTTGCGGCACGATCAGCAGCACCGTTTCACGCTCTTCTGCGGGCAGTGCGGCCATGGCTTGCAACTGCTCGATCAGCTCGTCGCGCAAGCCTTCAAGCCCCTTGGCTTGACTGACCAAGTAATGGATCTGACCCTTCACGTGGGGGGCCTTGGCAAAGGGGCACAAGTTCAGGCCAATCACGGCACGCTCTAACCAGCGCACCGTGTCAGCAATTTCAGGGGAGTTCATGTCGGTCATGGACGAGATTGTGCCTGTGCAGACAATCGACTGGCGAGGCCAGCAAAAGCAGCGCCCAACACACAACAAGTGACGGTGACCCCAGGTGTGAGGTGCCAGCCACCCGCCATGGCGGCCACAGTGGCCACTGCTGGCGGTCCGGCAAATTGGCCCAAGGCCGACAACTGTTGCACCCAACCCACCGTGGTGGCGACTTGCTGCTCACCGGGAGCCAAACGCACCGCCAAGCTGAACAAAGTGCCCGGCACCAAGCCGCCCAATCCCGAGAACAACAACACGCCGGCGTAGCGAAGCCACGGCCATTCTTGGGTGAATGGGGCAAATGCCCACGTACTGCCCAACGCCATGGCGGCAAAGCCCAACCACAGTGTCTTCTGGGGCGCCCAGCCTCGCTGTAGGCATCGGCCAGCGGCCATATTTCCGAACACATTGACTGCAGCCGCCAACGCCGAAAGCACACCCAGCAAGGCACCACTCAGACCGGCAGCCGCATAAATCGAAGGCAAAAATCCAACCACGGCCAACCACTGGCCAGAGTACATGGCAAACGTCAATGCAACCCACCAAGGGCCCGGCGCACGCAAGGTCCGGCGCAATCTTGTCCAGGCGCTCAGCGATGCGCTTGACGACGCATTGAAGGCCTCATGTGACCGCGGACTTTGGGCGCCCGGTGCAGCATGTACCGCTTGCCCGTGCGGCGACGTCAAGGCTGACACCGGGCACGGGTCGTCCGGCACACCCTTCGCCAAACCCAGGGCCATGGCGACAGCCAAGAGTGCAAACAACCACCACCAAGCAGCCCAGCCCCAAGCCGGTATGAACAAAGGGCCAAACAACAATGCCAGCGCCGTTCCCATGGGCATATAGGCGCCCCAAACACCGAGCATGCCGCTGAGTTTTTCAGTGGGCACCAAGCGCCTGATCAAGGCCGGGGCCGGCAAGGCCACACATAAAAACCCCAAGCCTTCAATGGCCCTCAGCACCAGCAAGGCGGTCACCGAAGTGGCCAATCCACCCAATGCGCTGGCCAACGCCAACAACCAAAGTCCGCGCAGCATGGTCCGTTTGAGCCCGACGACATCGGCCCAAAGCCCCATGAAAACCGCCACACTCAAACCCGACAGCTGCACAATCGACAACAAAAATCCAGCTTGCACCAGACTGAATCCCAGCTCGGTCTGCAAGGCGGGCAAGGCTGGCGACAACTTGCCCACCTGCATGGCGGCCACCCCGCCAGCCAAAACCACCAGCCAGGGCGCGGACACCCTCACCCCTGTGCTCACAGCAGCCTTCGGCCTGTCAACCGCTCGTGCTCGCGCAAAGCAAAACGATCGGTCATGCCGGCGATGTAGTCGGCGACCGATCGCCTCAAGTCGGTGCCTGCCGCAAAGTCAGCTGACATTTCAGCGGGCTGACGGACATAAACTTCAAACAATTCGTGCACGATTTGCTGGGCAAGTCCAGTGGTCTCCATGACTTGTGGATGCCGGTACAGGTGGGCAAACAAGAATTTTTTCAGTTCGCCGCTGCGGACTTTCATGGCTTCGCTGAAGGCCACCAAGGGGCCGGTCAAGCGCGCCTCGTCAACGCTGCCGACACCCACTTTTTCAGCCCTCTCGGAGGTCGTGAGAATGACGTCGTACACCTGATCACTCAGCATCCGTCGAATCGTCTCGTACAAGGCACGGCGGGGCTTGTTGGCCAAGAATGGATGCGAACGCAGTGCTTGCTGGTGGTAGTGCGCAAACAGCTCCACCTCCAACAATTGCGCCACCGTAATCAAGCCCGATCGAACACCATCGTCGATGTCATGGGCGTTGTAGGCGATCGCATCTGCCAAGTTGCACAACTGCGCTTCCAGACTGGGCTGAGTTCGCTCCAAAAAACGCCGCCCGACCCCACCCGGCTCGCTCTTTTCCAAATGCTCGGCATTCGCCTTCGAGCAATGCTTGAGCACCCCTTCACGGGTTTCAAAGCTCAAGTTCAGCCCATCAAAATCAGGGTAGCGCTCTTCGAGTTTGTCCACCACCCGCAGGCTTTGCAGGTTGTGCTCAAAACCACCATGCTCGGCCATGCATTCGTTGAGTGCATCTTGGCCGGCATGGCCAAAGGGGGTGTGCCCCAAGTCGTGAGCCAGCGCGATGGCTTCGACCAAATCTTCGTTCAGCCCCAAGACGCGGGCAATTGAACGACCCAATTGCGCCACTTCGAGCGAATGGGTCAGGCGGGTGCGAAACAAATCGCCTTCGTGGTTCAAAAAGACCTGGGTTTTGTAAACCAAGCGCCGAAAGGCGGTGGAATGCACGATGCGGTCACGGTCACGCTGAAAGGCATTGCGTGTGGGGGCGAGTGGTTCTGCAAATCGGCGGCCCCGTGTTTTGGCGGGGTCACAGGCCAAGGCAGACAAATGCCCCATGGACAAAACCACCGAAGCCCCCTCGGTCAGCGCGGCAGCATCTGCTGAGAACAGCATCTCAGTCCCGCTCAAGCGCAACAAGCGTCAATCACTTCGCGGACCATCGAATCGGGTGCGCCGCACACTTGGGCCTTGCCAGGACCATCGATGACCACAAACTGGATGTCGCCGCCCACGGCTTTTTTATCCAACCGCATGTGCGCGATGTAGTGCCCCGCGTTGTCCGACGCATCGATCACTGGCCCTCGCACTGGCAAGCCTGCGCGCGTGATCAAGGCCCGCAATCGCGCCACGAAAGCCGCATCAACGCGGCCCAAGCGATGCGACAACTCGGCCGCCATGACCATTCCACAGCCCACTGCTTCGCCGTGCAACCAAACACCAAAGCCCAATCCGGCTTCTATGGCATGGCCAAAGGTGTGACCAAAATTCAAAATAGCGCGCAAGCCCGCCTCGCGCTCATCTTGGCCGACCACCCAAGCCTTGATCTCGCAACTGCGCTTGACCGCATGGGCCAAGGCTTGGGGGTCTTGCCCCATCAGTGCGTCGATGTTGGCTTCAATCCATTGCAAGAATGCCATGTCGGCAATCGGGCCATATTTGATGACTTCGGCCAAGCCCGCGCTCAATTCGCGCGAGGGCAATGTGGCCAGCGTATTCAAATCGCAAATCACTCTGACGGGCTGGTAAAAAGCCCCGATCATGTTCTTGCCCAATGGGTGATTGATGGCGGTTTTGCCGCCCACCGACGAATCCACCTGCGAGAGCAAGGTTGTAGGCACTTGCACGAAGGGCACACCGCGCATGTAACTGGCGGCGGCAAATCCCGTCATGTCACCAATGACGCCACCGCCCAAAGCAAACAAGACTGTTTTGCGGTCACAGCCCCGGGACAACAAAGCATCAAAAATCAGGTTCAGGGTCTGCCAATCTTTGTGGGCTTCGCCGTCGGGCAACACCACGGTGTGCACTTGCTTGAAATGACCCGCAATGGCGTGGCGCAATGCCGCTTCGTACAAGGGCGCAATGGTGTCGTTGGTGACGATCATGGCCGTTTGGGCCTTGGGCAATTGGGTCCAAGTGGCAGGACGGCTCAAAAGGCCTTGGCCAATGTGAATGTCGTAACTGCGGTCGTCCAAAGAAATGGCGACCTGCTCAAGAGGGGAAGTGTGCTCAGACATAGCCCCAAGTGTAGGGGCTTTGCAGCCAAATTCAGGTGTTGGAAGCCGGCAGATGAGCAGCGGGCATGTTAGGCGGAGATGCTGCGGGCGCTTCAACCCTGGCGGGCAAGTGGCCGGCCAACTCCAGTTGCATGATGATCATGTTGACCATGGTGGCCACCGAAGGTCGTCCGGTTTCGATCACAAAATGGGCCGCTTCACGGTACAGCGGATCGCGTGCCTCAAAGAGTGACCGCAAACGAGCCAAAGGGTCATCGACTTGCAACAAAGGTCGCGCCGTGTCGTGTCTCACCCGGCGAAACACATCTTCGGGCGCCGAGCGGAGGTAAATCACATGGCCACGCTCGTGCATGTGGCGCCGATTGGCCTCGCGCAAAACCGCCCCACCGCCGGTGGCTATCACCCCTGCATGCGATTGAGTCAACTCGTCGAGCACTTGTTGCTCAACATCTCTAAAACTGTCCTCACCTTCGCGGGCAAAGAACTCCCGGATCGAGCAGCCCAATTGGTGCTCAATCACATGGTCAGAATCAACAAAAGGCAAGCCAAGACGGCGCCCAAGTTGTCGGCCAATGGTGGTTTTGCCGGAGCCGGGAAGGCCCACGAAGATGATGCTCAAGAAAGTCTCGCACTGAAAAAAGTGGGTTGCACGCACCTCAAAATGCAGCGCAACACGGAAGTCCCAAGTGTATTCGACCGTTTACCGCCCTGCACCGCTTGGCCCTGCGCGAACCAGCCTTGCAGCGGCGGGGCTGAAGTACGCCGTCAGTTCGGGCTGTCTGACATGACCCGCGGCGTGATAAATATCAACAACTCGCTTTTTCTGCGCGTCTGATCGCGTTTTCTAAACAACCATCCCACAACGGGCATCTCGCCCAAGCCCGGCACTTTGGCATCGTCGTTGCGGTCTGTTTCTTCGTAAATGCCTCCCAACACCACGGTGCCGCCATCTTCCACCCGCACTTGGGTCTTCACATGTTTGGTGTTGATGGCATAACCCGCCGCGGTGATTTGCCCCACGCTGTCACGGTTCACATCCACATCCAGCACCACCGAACCATCCGGCGTGATTTGGGGTGTCACTTCCAGTTTGAGGTTGGCTTTGCGAAATGAAATCGCGGTCACGTTGTTGCCTGCGGAGGTTTGGTAGGGCAACTCGGTGCCTTGTTCAATCAAGGCCTTCGTTTGGTCGGCCGTTACCACCCGCGGCCGCGAGACCACTTTGCCCAGCCCTGAAGCTTCAAGCGCAGAAATCTCGACGTTGATGAAGCGGTCAGCCGCCGCATTGAACAAGGAAACGGCAAATGACGATGGGGTGTTCACGGTTTGCCCCGCCATGCCCGCAGGCAGGTTGACCTGGTTGCCTGACACAGTGCCTGCCGTATTGGCTGAATTGGTGGCCCCCAAACTGAGCTGTTGCGCGCCCCCTTGAATTTTCAATGGAATCGCCAAACCCGTCCCCAGCCGCACGCCCAAGGACTGGCCGAACTGGTCATCAGCTTCAACGATACGCGCTTCGATCAGGATCTGCCGCACGGGCACATCGAGTTGCTTCAGCATTTTTTCCAGATCTGACAAACGGGCAGGTAAGTCAGAAATAAATATTTGGTTCGTGCGAGGCTCAGCCAACACACTGCCCCGCGCACTCAGCCAGCGGCCAGCACTGCCGCCCGCTGCGCCGCCTTGTAAGCGCTGCGCCACTTCAGTGGCACGGGCATATTGCAAACGCAATGACAACATGCCCAAGGGGCTGACCGTTTCCAAAGCAGTTTGCGCTTCGAGTTGTTTTTTCTCATGCTGCTCCCATTCGCCCAACTTGGCGACCCACAGCACGGGCCCCTCTTGTCTCGCAACCAGCCCTTTCGACTGCAACACAATGTTCAAGGCTTGCCGCCAGGGCACTTGGGTCAAGCGCACCGTCACGACACCGCTGACGCTGTCAGTTGAGGCCACATTCACTCCTGAAAAATCGGCAAACACCTGCAACAACGCCTTGATGTCGATGTTCTGAAAATTCAGACTGATCGGTTGATCGCCCCATATCGGTTCAGGCATCACTCCACCCGATGCACCCGGAGGTGGACTTGCAGGCGCCAAGTTGGCGGGGAGCGATGGCTTGGTCGCCTGCGATGTCAGCACATGAGGGGAATGCAGCACGTTAGGCGATTGCAACGCAGCCGCGGCTTGCGCTGCTGCAGGGGACTGCGCTACAGCAGGCAGTGCCATGAAAAAACCCGTGAGCAATCCAAAACCGAGATGCTCACTCGAGCGGCTTTCACCAAAGCCCGCCGAAAAAATCCACCGCTGGAAGTTCATTTTTTTATCCCCTGTTTCGGCTCCGTGCGGCCGTCACCCCAATCGAGTGCGAACTGCGCGCCTTGGGCCAAGCGCAGACTCACCCCGACATCGGTGATGGCCTCCACGCGATGCCCTTCTTGCGTGACGCGTTGCCCCTGACTGACGCGGGCCCAGTGGCCTCCTGCCGTCAAAATGGCCTGCCGACTGCCCCCTTGCTTCAGCACACCCACCAATCGAACGCGTGACAAAGGCCATTGGCGTGGGTCTTGGCTCAAAGCCACAGCGGTTTCAGTCACTCCCTCTTTGCCGAATGCCGGCTCCGATACGCCGCCACTGCTTGAAGCTGGCGCAGCAGTCCCGATAGGGGCCTGCGCAAATAACAGCGGCAATTTCTCTGCGTTAGGGCTCTTTGAAGCCTGGCCCTTTGCAGACTGGGCAAACAGTTGCCATGCACGCCCAGCTTGCGGGGATTCGATCGTGCCGATGGGGCGCATCCAAACTCGCAGAACCGCGTCAACTTGAACTTCTTCAGGTACTGCGGTGGCGGCGATGCTGATCTTGTCAATCGAACACAACACCCCCGTTTCAGCCAAGGCGTCCCAGGCCCTGACCCAGTCTTCAAAGCGCCCCTTCACACGCACAACGACCGCATGGCCATGCCATCGAACAGAAGCATCTGGCTTGGCCGGTTGTGGCACGGGGCGAAGAGACAACCATTGCAACCCTTGCGCCGCCAGTGCCTGATGCAAAGCCGTCCAAATGGGCGCGGGTTCCTCGCCCCCGGGCAGTCTCGCCAGCATGTCCGGAAAGTCAGCCGGGAACGGCAGCAAGGTTGGCCTGGCTTGGCTGGCAGGTAACGCTGCCAGTTGTTGCTCCAATCGCACCACGTCTTGTGCAACTTGACTGTGCAATGCCATCGCGTGTTGGTTCAACTGCCAAACAAGACCTCCTCCCACCAGACACCCCATACAGGCCCAGCCCCATCGCCGCATGCCGCGCTCAACCAGCCGTTGCCAGTGCAGCCCCAGCTCAGTGCTCCCCACAGATTCGTGTCTCATGGTCATCGTCATGCAAGCCCCCTCATTTCGGGTCCTTCATGTCGGCACATGTGGGGCAGAACCCTGGGAACAGCGCGCTGGTTTTCGCGCACAGCCAAGTTCATGGCTTGCCCCTCGGCGGCAAGCCCAACGTCGCCCCTGAAACACCTGGCGCAGCAGGCCACTGCGCTTGCCAAACAAAGCCCATCCCGGCATGCGGATCTGCGGTCATGCTCACCAGTTGCAAGGGGTGTTCCAATGGCTCTGACAACCTCTGCCGTGTTTCCGACATGGCGTCGGTGCGCAGAGTGGTGCCCTGCAATTCGATTTGCATGGCGTCTGCCTGCAATCGCACCAGTTGCAAACCACTGAGACGGGCTTCGGCCAGCAAATCCGCATGCCAGCGCACCCACAGTTGCTGGTGCTGTTCGATGCGTTGCCACTGATGCCAGTGTTCGAGTTGCTCACGCGTTTGCATTTGGCTTTTTGCCACGGCTTGGTTTTGTTGCGTCTGCATGAGCCAACGGGCATGCAAGTCGGCTTGCGTTTGTCGCAGTCGTGCGGTCTCTGCGTCTTGCCATTGCAGCCAAGCCAGCACACACAAGCCGCCAAAGGTCAGGCCCGCCAAACTGCTCCACACAAGTTGCAGCGCCTTTTGCTTGCGCGACAAGCTGGGGTGTTGAAGCAGGTTCAGTGATCGCATCAGCGCCCTACTTTCAACATCACCGCCAGGCCATCAAGGCCGTTCCTGATGCCACCAAGCGTGCCCCGGTGGGCGTGTTCAGCACTTGATCTAGCGCGCCAGCCAACGCCACTTCTGAATCGACAGACTCTGCCCCGAGCGACCCTGTTCGGTTCACTGGCAGAAGAAACTGCCAATCTTGCGGGGCCTGCGTCAACAAACTGGCGATGCCGCCTTGCAGGGCCCGTGCGCCCCGCTCTGCCGCTTGTCGCTCAGACTCGACCACTGCCAAACGCCACCCTGCCGCACGGGTGAAGTTTTTGAATTCAGCCATGTGCGGTTGCGTGCAACCCATCCAGTGAATGCGGCGCACTTGGTCTGGGGTGGCCGGATCAGGTTCGAAGTCAAAGCTCACCGCATCATGGCCCACCTGCAGCACCCGAGCCGCTTCCAACTGCACTTCAAAAGGCCAGTTTTCAGCAGGCAAATCTGCAGGCAATACGATGACCCCCTGTTTCAGGTAGGCCGCAGGCAACGCCAAGTTCAAGCGGTGCCGCAATCCGCCACGCGAGCGACCGTTGCGGCGCAAAGGCTGACTTAACCAACTCAGATCCACCGGATCTCGTCCCATGGGTATGGGCAATGTTTGTGAAGTGTGCACTTTGGCCAACGTGGCGCTGTGGCGGTGTAAACCAACCAAATCCCAAGCCAAACCCTGCGGCGCCAGCCCCCAAGCCTGCCCGGCGGACAGGGCCGCCCACTCTCGCCACCACTGTGCCAGTGCTTGCATCTTGCGCCTCCCTGCAAATGGACCACCAGACCCGTTTAAGACGGGTTTTGTAACATGAATCAGCTTGCCTGACAATTTTTTTGCAAACCAATATATTCAAATTTGCACAGCAACAGGGCCACAAACCGAGGCCGAGATTTTTATAATGCGCAGTGGCCCGCATCTTGTTGGCTGCCCCATCAGCCCACCTATGCCCTCCAAAACCAAACCCTCGCCAGACAAGCAGCGCCCTCCAAAAGACGGGGCCGCGCCTGCCCCCACGACGCTCCTGTCATGGGTCGGCAAATTGGCTCTTTGGGGTCTGGCACTTGCTGCGGCCGGCTTGGCCTCCATCTTGATGGTGGTTGGTGTCGCGATGGTGATGGCCTATCCCAACCTGCCCGACATTTCAGACTTGGCCGACTACAAACCCAAGTTGCCCTTGCGCGTTTACACCGAAGATGGCCAGTTGATGGGCGAGTTTGGCGAAGAGCGCCGCAACCTCACACCGATCAAAGAAATTCCACAAGTGATGAAAGACGCGGTGTTGTCGATCGAAGACAACCGGTTTTACCAACACGGCGGGGTGGACTATTTGGGCATCTTGCGTGCGGGCATCGCCAACGTGGGGCGCATGAAAAGCCAAGGCGCCTCGACCATCACGATGCAGGTGGCTCGCAACGTTTACCTGTCGTCTGAAAAAACATACACGCGCAAGATTTATGAAATTTTGCTGACCTACAAACTTGAGCACCTGCTGACCAAAGACCAGATCCTTGAGATCTACATGAACCAGATCTTCCTGGGCAACCGGGCGTATGGTTTTGCTGCGGCGTGTGAAATTTATTTTGGCAAGCCCCTGAAAGACATCACCATCGCCGAAGCGGCCATGTTGGCGGGGCTGCCCAAAGCCCCCTCGGCCTACAACCCCATCAGCAACCCGAAGCGGGCACGCTCGCGGCAGCTTTACATCATTGAGCGCATGGAAGACAGCCAGTACATCACGGCTGCCCAAGCCAAAGAGGCCAAAGCCGAAACCCTCAAATTGCGCTCATCCGCCGACAAGAAAATTCTTCACGCAGAATTTTTGGCCGAAACCGTGCGACAAATGGTCTTTGCTCAGTACGGCCAAGAAACCTACACGCGCGGTCTGAACGTTTACACCACCGTGCAATCGGCCGAGCAAATGGCGGCCTACAAAGCACTGCGCCAAGGCATCATGGATTTTGAGCGCCGCCAGATTTACCGCGGCCCCGAGAAGTTCCTCGACTTGCCGGCAGACCCCAAGAAGATGGAAGAAACCATCGACGAAGCGCTGGAAGATCACCCCGATAACGGTGATGTGCTCTCGGCTGTGGTCTTGGAAGCATCTGCCCGCAAAGTGGTGGTGGTCAGGCAAAACGGCGAACAAATCAGCATCACTGGCGAAGGCCTCAAACCCGCGCAATCGGGGTTGTCTGAGAAAACCCCTCCGGCCAAGCAGGTCCGAAAAGGGGCACTGATTCGCATCACGCAAACGCCCAAAGGCGCTTGGGAAATCACCCAGTTGCCTGAAGTCGAAGGTGCCTTTGTCGCGATCACCCCCCAAACCGGCGCAGTTCGGGCTTTGGTGGGCGGCTTCGACTTTGCCAAAAATAAATTCAACCATGTGACCCAAGCCTGGCGCCAACCGGGCTCGAGCTTCAAACCGTTCATTTATTCCGCGGCTTTGGAAAAAGGTTTCACACCCGCCACCATCGTCAACGATGCACCTTTGTTCTTTGACAGCGGCGTGACCGGGGGACAGCCTTGGGAACCCAAGAACTACGATGGCAAGTTCGATGGCCCCATGAGTTTGCGCACAGGCCTCGCCAAGTCGAAGAACATGGTCTCGATTCGGGTGCTGCAAGCGGTTGGCACGCGTCCCGCGCAAGAGTGGGTCACCCGTTTTGGCTTTGACGAAGAAAAACACCCTGCTTATCTGACCATGGCCTTGGGCGCGGGCTCGGTCACCCCGATGCAAATGGTCACCGGCTACGCGGTTTTTGCCAATGGCGGTTATCGGGTGCAGCCGCATCTCATCACCCGCATCACCGATTTCAAAGACCGGGTGTTGGTCGACAGCCCAGCCAACGCCCAAATGAACGATGCGTCACTGGCCATTCCGCCACGCAATGCCTACGTCATGACCAGCCTGTTGCAAGAAGTCACCCGTTCAGGCACGGCTGCTCGCGCACAGGCCACTCTCAAGCGCTCCGATATTTATGGCAAAACCGGTACCACCAACGATGCCATGGACGCTTGGTTTGCGGGCTATCAGAAAAACTTGGCCGCGGTGGTGTGGATCGGCTACGACAACCCACGCAAATTGGGCGACCGTGAAACTGGCGGTGGCTTGAGCCTACCGGTCTGGATCAGCTTCATGGAAACAGCGCTTCGCAACGTTCCGGTGGCCGAACCCACGGTGCCCGAAGGCTTGGTGCACATTGGCAACGACTGGGTCTATGAAGAATATGCCAAGGGCGGGGGCGTAAGCACCCTGGGCACAGGCGTTGACAGCTCGGGCGCATCTTCCAACGCACCGCCTGCAGGGGAAGAGCGCAACCGAATTCTGGATTTGTTCAGAAACTAAAACAGGCCCACGCGCAAAGGTGTTGGGCTGCGCATGGGAACACCCTCAGGGCTTGAACTCCAAGCTTTGTCCCGCTTGCTCAGTGGCATAGCGAGACAAGCTCTCCCAAAACTCACCTTGGCCCTTGGTGTCCATCCAGTGCGCTCCGTCAAATTTGTAATGAAAGCCACCGCAGCGTGAAGCCAACCACACCTCGTGCAGGGGCTTTTGCAGATTGATCACGATTTGACTGCGGTTGGGGAAGGTCAGCGTGACCATGCCGCCTACCCTTTGGTTGTCGATGTCCGCGTCGGTGTCGTCGTTCAAGCGATCGCTGCTGATCTCAACGCCAGCAAGAAGGCGTTCAGCGTGGTCCAAAAATTCGAGGTCGGTCATTACAATCGCTGCATGTTGAAGGTAATCAAGATTCTAGTCATGGCGCATGCCCTTGTTGGCGGTGCGGCGATGTTGACGGCTTGCGGTCAAAAAGGGGCATTGTTCATGCCCAACACCCCCGAGTCGCAGGACCGCGCCACATTGCCGCAATCGCTCAACCCCTGGCCTGATACGCCTGCGCCCACCACGCCTGCCAAAAAATGAACGCATCCACCCCATCGCAAGGCCTGCCTGGCCAACCCCATATCGCCTACGCCCATGACCAACTCATGGTGGAAGGTGTGCGACTTTCTGATTTGGCACGCGAGCATGGCACGCCCTTGTTTGTGTATTCCAAAGCCGCCATGTTGTCGGCGCTGGCCGCCTACCAACGTGGCTTTGCCGGTCGCAAGGCGCAAATTTGTTACGCCATGAAAGCCAACTCCACTTTGGCGGTGCTGCAAGTTTTTGCCGAGGCCGGTTGTGGTTTCGACACGGTTTCGGGTGGCGAATTGGCCCGCGTATTGGCGGCAGGTGCCGATCCTGCCAAGGTGATTTTTTCAGGCGTTGGCAAAACGCGCGCCGAGATGAAGCAAGCCTTGCAAGTGGGTATTGGTTGCTTCAACGTCGAAAGCGAAGCAGAACTGGACGTGCTCAGCGAAGTGGCCATCAGCCTGGGACAAAAAGCCCCGGTCAGCTTGCGCGTGAACCCCAATGTTGACGCCAAAACCCACCCCTACATTTCTACCGGACTGAAGGGCAACAAATTCGGTATCGCCCATGAAGACGCCCTGCGCGCTTACCGCCATGCCGCCAGCTTGTCAGGCCTGAAAGTGATCGGCATTGACTGCCACATTGGCTCTCAAATCACCGAAGCCACGCCCTACTTGGACGCGATGGACCGCATTTTGGATTTGGTGGCCGAGATCGAATCCGCGGGCATTCCCATTCACCACATCGATTTTGGCGGCGGCTTGGGCATCAATTACAACGGCGACACCCCACCTGAGGCCGATGCCTTGTGGGCCCAGTTGTTGGCCAAGTTGGATGCGCGCGGCTTTGGCCAGCGCCAAATCATGATTGAGCCGGGTCGCTCACTGGTGGGCAACGCCGGCGTTTGCCTGACGGAAGTGCTTTACCTGAAACCCGGTGAGCAAAAGAATTTTTGCATCGTCGATGCCGCCATGAACGACCTGCCACGTCCGGCGATGTACCAAGCCTTTCACCAAATCGTGCCGGTGCAACCTCGCCCCCCAGAAGCGGGCTCGCAGGGCACGGTCTACGACATCGTGGGCCCTGTTTGCGAGAGCGGCGACTGGATCGGGCGTGATCGCCAATTGCTGGTGCAAGCCGGCGACACCTTGGCCGTGCTTTCTGCGGGGGCCTATTGCATGAGCATGGCCAGCAACTACAACACGCGGGGCCGTGCTGCTGAAATACTGGTGGATGGCGCTCAAGCGCACCTGATTCGCCAGCGCGAATCGGCGTTTGACACCTTTGCGCTGGAACAACTGGTTTAACTGACTCAGGCGCTTTGCGCCTGCGTTCTGCGCTGCCAATAACGCCAGACACGCCAAGCCAGCAGCAGGCCCAAAATGGCGGCATACACCCCCACCTCAAAGAGGTTGTTTTTGCCGGCGCGCATCCACCAAAAGTGCAGCACCGCAAGAACCGCCACGGCATAAACACTGCGGTGCAGCTGTTGCCAACGCGCCGCGCCCATCCAGCGAATTGCCCGATTGAATGAGGTGAGCGCCATGGCGGTTAACAACACCGCAGCGGCAAAGCCCACCAAGATGAACGTGCGCTTGGGAATGTCAGCCACGATATCGGCCCATTCCAGCCCCATGTCAAACCAGGCATAACAGGCCAAGTGCAACAACGCATAGAAGTACACCAACAGCCCCAACATGCGGCGAAAGCGCAGCCACTCTGGCCAGCCCGACCACACCCGCAAAGGGCTCACAGCCAACACCAAGCAGACGCCGCGCAAGGCCCAATCGCCGGTGGCGCGGGTCAAATATTCAGTGGGGTTGGGGCCCAATTGGTCTTGCAGCGTCATCACCACCAAAGCCAAAAAAGGCAGCAGCCCGACGAGCAACAGCATCCACCAAGTTGCGGGATGCCTGAGGGCTTGGCGCATCAGAAAAACTTTTTCAAATCCATGCCTGCGTACAACTGGCCGACTTGCGACTCGTAGCCATTGAACATCAACGTCTTGCGCTTTTTGGCCAACAAGCCGTCTTCACCAATGCGCCGTTCGGTGGCTTGGCTCCAGCGGGGATGGTCGACCAGCGGGTTCACGTTCGAGTAAAAGCCGTACTCTTGGGGTGCCGCCTTCTCCCACGACGACACAGGTTGCTTGTCGGTGAAACGGATTTTGACCAAGCTTTTGCCACTTTTGAAGCCATATTTCCATGGCACCACGAGCCGCAAAGGTGCGCCGTTTTGCTTGGGCATCACTTCGCCATACATGCCAAACGCCAACAGGGTCAGGGGGTGCATCGCTTCGTCCAAGCGCAAGGCTTCCACATAGGGCCAATCCAAAGCGCCGCTCCGCAGGCCCGGCATGGTTTTGGGATCGGCTTGGGTGATGAACTCGACAAACTTGGCGCCAGGCTGAGGCTCCACACGGTTGATCAAGTTGGCCAGCGAATAGCCTACCCACGGAATCACCATCGACCAACCTTCGACACAGCGCAAACGGTAGATGCGCTCTTCCATCGCACCCCATTTCATGAGGTCTTCCAAGTTCACGCGGCCAGGCTTTTTAACCAACCCCTCAATCTCCACCGACCACGGCTGGGTGACCAACGTATGGGCGCGTTTGGCAGGATCGGACTTTTCGGTACCAAACTCGTAGAAATTGTTGTAGGTGGTGGCGTCTTTGTAGGCCGTGAGTTTGTCCATCGTCATGGCGCCGGGCACGGAGGACGGCACCGAAGGCAGCGCCGTCAACAAACCCGAGCGCGGGGTTTGCGCATGGGCCTCACGAACGCCCCAAGCCGCCAGCGCCAGCCCGGCAGAGCCTGCGGCCAAGTGGCGAATCAACTCGCGCCGAGATTGGTAAACCGCCTCGGGCGTGATCTCACTGGGAATCCCATGTTGAACCCCGGTGTCTTGGGTGTGAATGATCATGGCGGTTCCTTGTGTCGGCCGGGGTTAATGGGTCAAAGTGTGCCGTAGCTGTGCAAACCGCTCAGGAACATGTTCACACCCAAAAAGGCAAAGGTGGTAACGGCAAGACCCATCAGGGCCCACCAAGCCGCAACGGTACCGCGCAAGCCCTTCATCAGGCGCATGTGCAGCCAAGCCGCATAGTTCAGCCAAACAATCAGGGCCCAGGTTTCTTTGGGGTCCCAACTCCAATAACCACCCCAAGCTTCGGCTGCCCACAAGGCACCCAGCACAGTGGCAATGGTGAAGAAAGCAAAGCCGACGGCGATGGATTTGTACATCACATCGTCCAGCACCTCAAAGGCGGGCAGGCGCTCAGCAATGCGACGGCGACCCAACAAAATGCCCGCCACGATGAAGGCGGACACCCCAAAATAAACCATCCAGTAGCTGCTGGTCTGGTCGTTGGCAGATTGGCGGAACACCAAGGGCTCGAAGCACAGCACCATGCCCAACAGCCACAAAGGTGCCAGTTTGTACCAGCGGGTTTCGCCGGCGGTTTGCTTGATCAAATAAGCAAAGGCCACCATCGCTGCCAATGCAAAGGTGCCATAGCCAATGAAGTTTGCAGGCACATGCAATTTCATCCACCAGCTTTTGAGAGCCGGCACCAGCGGCTGAATGGCGTGCGCCTCACGCACCAGGGTGTACCAAAGCAAAAAGCCCACAGCAGCACTCACCACCAACATGACAAATGCGCCCAGTGCACGGGTGCGGTAATGGTCTTCGTAGTAGAGGTAAAAGCCCGCCGTCATCCAGCAAAACATGATGAACACTTCGTACAAATTGCTGACCGGAATGTGCCCCACATCGGGACCGATCAGGTAACTCTCGTACCAACGCACCATGGTGCCAATCAAGGCCAGCGCCACCGCCACCCAGGCCATGCGACTGCCCAGTGATTCGAGGGTGTCGCCTTGCCCACGAATGAACATGCCGGCCCAATAAAACAAGGTGCTGATGAAGAACACCATGCTCATCCACAAGATGGCCGATTGGCTGGACAAGAAGTACTTCAACCAAAACACCTGCTCCGCACGGGCCAGGTCACCTTGGTAGGTGTAAATGGCAAACAAAGACAGCCCAGCCACCACCAGCATTAAAGTGCGCATGGGTCGCCAAAACCAAGCCAAGGCCACAGCGGCCGGCACACTGCCCACCAAAATCGCTTGTTCGTACACATCCATGGCATGGCTGTAACGGTCAAAGGCAAACACCATGCCCAACAGCGTCAACACCGCAAAGCCCCAATCCAAGGCGCTGCGGCGCGTGAAATACCCAGGGTTCAAAGTCACAGTAGTCATCGTTAGCTTTTCTCGAGGCGACCCAACAAACGGGCGCTCAGTTGGTCAAATTCTCGGTCCACATCCATGGTTTTGCGATTGGACGACATGGCCATCGTGGCTTGCGAGCCCTCTGCCTTGGGAGACAGCCAAACCCACAGCCGACGTTCACGGACATAAAGCATCGCAAAAACGCCCAAAATCAGGAACAGACAGCCCAAATAAACCACATTTTTGCCCGGGGCTCTGGCCACCTGAAAAACGCTGGCTTGCACTTGCTTGAAATCGCTCAGCATGAAAGTCATCGGGGCCGGATAAAAAGGCGCATCGCTCAAAGCCAACACCGCTTGCGACATGAAACCTTGCACTTTGTCGGAAGGCAAGGGCTTGGCAGAAGCTTGTTCACGCGCCAAAGTATCCAACTCGAGCAAAGTGCCATTCAAGATGCGCACAAACATTTCACCCGCGCGGGCCCGTTCAGCCTCAGGCACTTGCGCTTCCAAAAAGTCGGCCAGGGCTTGTAAGCCAGCCACTTTGTTGCCGTTGACTTCTTCCATTCCAGCAAACAATCCCAACGCACGGGCGGCTGATCCGGCCAATTGCTCGGTCAACTCAGGGCGCTGGGGATCAACCGCTTTGCGGGCGTAGCGTTGCACGGCTTTGTTGCGCAAGGCCGGATCGGCCAAAGCTGAACGCAAACGGACAAAGCCTTCGAGTTGGCCGTTTTCGTCTGCGGGCGGACGCAAATAGCGGTACTGATCACTGGGGTTCTCGCGCATGCCCAGCAAGAACACCGGTACACCGTCACCCGTGTCGACAGGCAACATGTAGTTGTTGTATTCACGTGCTTGGCCTGACGCATCGCGCAACTTGTAACTCACGCTCGGGCCGACATTGCGCAGTTCTTTGGTTTCGGTGGTTTTGTGTCCCGCACCCAGGCGCTGGTCAATGGCGCTGCGCAAGTCCACTTTGCGCACATCGACACCCGTGCCTTGCGCCGCAGTGGCCGACAAATTCTCCACGTTGATGACGCGCAGTCCCGTGAACTCGAGGCGCATTTTTTCATCGCCCTTGCTCAACTCGGTGCTGCCCCCAATGGTGCCCTCAACTTCAAAAGCACGCGATGTATTCGACAAGGGGACTGCTTGCAGTTTGACGCTGGAGCCGCCGTCGTCAAAGCTCGATTGGTAAATTTCGATGCCCTTGTAATGGGCGGGGTGGTTCACTTCCACCCGGGCTTCTTTTTTGTCACCCGTGGCTCTGTCGTGAATCACGATGTCACTGGCAAACAGCTTGGGCATGCCCGTCGAGTAATACTCGACGATGAATTTTTTCAGCTCGATTGAAAACGGCAACTCTTGCAACAAGATGCCGCTCGACTGGCTCAAAATGGCGGTACTCGAGGCGGTGTCTTCGGCCACCATCAAGTTGCCGCGAAATGCCGGATTGCGCTCAGACAAACGGTGCTGCGCAGGCACATCGGCGATCAGGCCACCGCCACTGTAAACCGCCTTGCCACCAAACCACATCTGGGCGCGCACCATCAGGTCCCCGTCCAGCAAGCCACCCACACAAATCAGCACGATGGCCGAGTGCGCTGCGATGTAGCCGATTTTGTTGGCCGCGCCTGCCTTGGCTGCCAACATCCAGCCGGTGCCTTGCGGCGTTTCGCGCGATTGCAGCTTCACCTTCCAGCCCCCGGTTGCCAACAACTGCCCCAAACGGTTGGCGGCAGCCTCCGGGCTTTCGTTCAGGTCACTCTCGGCTTTGTGGTGAAACGCTTTCAGGCTTTGTTCGCGGACGTTTTCTTTGTAGGTCTTGAGGTCTGCCAAGATCTTTGGCGTGTTGCGGGCAATGCACAGGCTGGTGCTCAAGACCAGAAAGGCCAAGATCAACAGAAACCACCACGCGCTGTACACCGCGTTCAATTTCAAAGTCGCAAACAACTCGGCCCAAAAAGGACCGAACTGGTTGACGTAATTGGTGGCCGGTTCGTTTTGCTTCAACACGGTGCCAATGACCGAGGCAATGCAAATGATGGTCAAAAGCGAAATGGCAAACCGCATGGACGATAGCAACTCCAACACGGCTTGGCCTCGTGGCGAAGCGCTCTCGGATGGGGGGCTGGAAGTGACAGACGTCATGGTGGGAAAGAGTTCACAGTCAAACAACAGCGGGGGTGCCCCGCCGCCAACAAAAAAGGCCGGGAATCCGGCCTTGATTGTCATGCCATCGCCGGAATCCCCGATTGTGGCTCAGCCAGTTGATGGCCAGATGAAGACCCCAGTTGCCCAAGGGATAGCCAAGGGCGGGGTCCGAACGAGGGCTTAACGCAGACCCGCGATGTAGTCCGCCACGGCCTTGATTTCGCGGTCGTTCATTTTGGCGGCCACTTGGGTCATCTGAACGTTGTTTTTGCGAACGCCGTCACGGAATTGAACCAGCTGAGAAGCGGTGTAGTCGGCGTGTTGGCCCGACAGGCGGGGATATTGAGCAGGCATGCCCGCGCCGTTAGGCGAGTGGCAGCTGGCACAAGCCGCAATTTGGCGGTCTGGAATACCACCGCGGTAAATGCGCTCACCCAAAGCCACAGTGTCTTTGTCTTTGGCAAAGCCTGGCTTGGCCGGTTTAGAGGTCAACCAGTAGCTGATGTTGCGCATGTCTTCGTTGCTCAAGCCCGCCACCATGCCGCTCATCACGGCGTTGGCGCGCTTGCCCGACTTGAATTCTTGCAATTGCTTGATCAGGTATTCGGGGTGTTGCTGAGACAGTTTGGGGTTGACCGGTGTGGTCGAGTTGCCGTCAGCGGCATGGCAAGCCACGCACATGGCGAAAGCAGCTTCGCCTTTGGCCAGATCGGGTTTGGCCACAACAGCGGCAGGGCCAGCGGCCAGCACAGAACCCGACACCAAGGCGGACAGGGTGGCGGTCATCAGGAGAGAAACAATTGACTTCATGGTCGTCGTCCAAAAGTTGGAAGAATGGGCGCAAAACTCAAGGATTCTACAATGAGGTCCGCGTCAGTTTCCTGACGACCCAAGGCCCCCTGATTTATGAGCTCCAGCCCCCGCGTTTCTACCCCGTCGCCCAAAACCGTGACCTCAATGCCCGTCGTCACGCCCATGGGCTGGATGCACACCGCCCGTTTTTTGACCACAGCGGCGCAATTGCACCATTTGCCAACCCTAGAGACCCCAGAAATCGCCTTTGTAGGCCGGTCCAATGCCGGCAAATCGACCTGCATCAACACCCTGACCCAGCAAAAACAGCTCGCATTTGCCTCCAAAAAACCCGGTCGCACGCAGCACATCAACTTGTTTGCACTGGGCAAACAGGGCGTGACCGACGCGGTGCTGGCCGATTTGCCGGGGTACGGCTATGCCGCCGTGGCCAAAATGGACAAGTTGCGCTGGCAACAGGTGATGGCCAACTATTTGGTCAGCCGCGAGAACCTCAAAGGCATCGTCATGATGTGCGACCCGCGCCATGGCCTGACCGAACTCGACGACATCTTGCTCGAGGTGATTCGCCCGAGGGTCGAACAGGGGCTGAAGTTCCTGATTATTTTGACCAAAGCCGACAAACTCACCCGCTCTGAACAGGCCAAAGCCTTGTCGATTGCGCGACTGCAAGCGGGCGGGGGCGAGGTGAAACTGTTTTCGGCGCTGAAAAAGCAAGGCGTAGAAGACGTGGCGCAACTGCTGTGGGACTGGACCCACCCAGCCGATGCGGCCAACGCACGCCCGGCTCAAACCGAAGCGCCAGAAGACGAGCCCGAAGCCTTGGACGAGTGAGCACGCACGGTGGGCGACGGCAAATTCCACGTGCCGAATCACCCCACACCGACAGGAGTCTTTGCATGATCGAGACCTGGCAGCAAAACCTGCCCCACGGCATCACCCTGAGCTGCCGCGCTTGCGGCCAACCCGACCGTCCTGTCTTGCTGTTTTTACACGGCTTTCCCGAAGCGGCATTTGTCTGGGACGACCTGATGGTGCATTTTGCGCACCCAGACCATGGAGCTTACCGTTGCATTGCGCCCAATTTGCGCGGATACGAACGCTCCAGCGCACCTGATGACGTCAAAGCCTACCGAGCCAAGCACTTGGTGCAAGACATCGAAGCCCTCATCGGCACAGTGTGTCCTTCAGGCACCCCGCTCGCCGCGCTGGTGGCACACGACTGGGGCGGCGCGGTGGCATGGAACTTGGCCAACCAGCACCCCAAGTTGATGGAAAAGTTGGTCATCATCAACTCGCCGCACCCAGGGCCGCTGCTCAAAGCTTTGCAAAGTGATCCTGCCCAGCAAGCGGCCAGCGCCTACATGAACTTCTTGGTGCAACCCCAAGCCGCGGCCGAGCTCAGTGCCGATGACTTTGCGGGGCTGTTTGGCTTTTTGTCAGGCGGGGCTTCGCACACGGCCACGTGGTTGACGCCCGAGGTCAAGGCGCAATACCGCGAAGTCTGGCAACACGGGATTCAAGGGGGCTTGAATTACTACCGCGCCTCCCCGTTGCGCCCGGCCACCGCCAGTGATCCGGGCGTTTCTGCCGTGCAGATTGCGCCTGAGTTTTTGCGCATCGACGTGCCGACCTTGGTGTTGTGGGCGCAAGACGATGTGGCCCTGTTGCCGTGTTTGACCGATGGCTTAAACGCGCACATTCCGGATTTGAAGCTGCAACCGATTGACGGTGCCACCCATTGGGTGGTGCACGAGCAGCCTGAACGGGTCAAGTCAGCAATGGCCGATTTTTTGCAAAAGGCCGGCTAAACAGCGTCAATAAAAACTGGGCTCGCCTTCAGGGCGGGTCTTGAGCCGCTTATGCACCCAGTAATACTGCTCGGGCATGCTGCGCACCCACTCAGCCAACAGGCGGTTCATGCGCGCCGTGTCTTGCACCACATCGTCGCTCGGAAAATCGGTCAAGGGCGCATGCACTTCAATGTCATACCCTGCATCGGTCATGCGCGTCACCACCGGCACCACCCGCGCACCGGTGACCTTGGACAAACGCGACAAGGAGGGCACCGTGGCCGCTTTTTCAACGCCCATGAAAGGCACAAAAATGGACTCGCTGCGCCCAAAATCCATGTCAGGTGACAAGTGCAAGGGCTCGCCCTTTTTGATGCCCGCCAAAATCTGTCGCATGCCCTGGTGCCTGTAATAAGGTCGCACATTGCCCGAACGCTCGCGCCCTTGGTTCACCCAAGCCGAGACCTTGGGGCTGGATTGCCCCACAAAAATAAATGCCACAGGGCCTGGCACATCCAAGGAAACCGCCATGCCGCCTGCATCCAGGCCCACAAAGTGCGGTGCAAACATCACCAACGGCCCGGGCGTGTGCAGCGCCTGCACATCACCCACCCAGCGCAACCGCTGGCGAACTGTGTCTTCGGGTGCATGCCACAGCCAAGAGCGGTCCAGCACCGACTGACCGAATGCTTTGAAGTGGCGGTAAGCCAAAGCCTGGTGTTCGGCCGGACTCAACTCGGGCATGCACTGTTGCAAATTGACCAACACCACCCTTCTGCGCATGTGTGCGAAGTGCCACAACAACCAGCCCAGCACCGAGCCCGCAGCCCGCACCCAAGACAGGGGCAAACGGGCAAACAGGCGCATCAGAGCGATCAGCAAATTCACCATGGTGGTTCAAACTCAGGCTGTCGCCTGACGGGGGTTTTTGTAGCGGGCGTAACCCCAGATGTACTGCGCAGGGCACTGCAAGATCAGCGCCTCCATGGCTTGGTTGATCTGCACCACAGCGGTGTCCAAATCGTCAGACAGGGTGTGGCCCAACGCTTGGGTGTGTAAACGGTAGCCGCGCCCCCAAGACAAGCGTTCACCCCAAATGAGCACCACGCGCGCACCTGTTTGCAAAGCCAATCGGGCCGCCAACGTCATGGTGTAAGCAGGATGGCCAAAAAACGGCGCCCACTGGCCCATGCCTTCGGGTGGCACTTGGTCGGGCAACAAGCCCACCGCACGCCCTGAGCGCAGGGCTTTGATCATGTGCCGCACACCCGCCAAGGTGGTGGGCACCGCTTCCAAACCCGGACGCTGGCGGGCCAGTGTCATGACCTCGCCCAATCCGGCGTGGCGTGCCGGGCGGTACAGCACGGTCAATGGGCCATGCTGCGCAGAAAAACGGTGAGCCAAGGCTTGCGCAGTGATTTCAAAACAGCCCATGTGCGGGGTCAAAAACAACACGCCTTGCCCTTCGGCATAGGCCTGTACAGCGGCGCGATCGTCTGCCCACTCGAAATAAGGCATGCGTCCCAGCCACAAACGCGGCAACTCAGCCGACATGCGGCCGGCTTGGCCCACCGCTGGCAACAAGGTGGTCCATCCCAACCCTGCCCGCCGCAAATGGGTCATGATCCGCCGCCGATACGAAGCCGAAAAACACCAAGCCAGCCATCCCCCCAGGCTGCCAAGAGCGTGCAGGGCCCACAAAGGCCAGCGAGAGAAGAAATGGAACCAACGGAGCATGGGGGGAGATTTTGCCCTGAACTGAGCGGCAACCGCGCTTGCGGCGCTCAAGGGGCCGTGGACGCCCCTTGCAAAAGCATACGCATGGCTTAAATCTACCCTGCCAGACCTGACGAAGACGTTGGCAACGGGTCTTGAAATCGGTCCAAATGCCCTTATCATTAGCACTCGATGGAGCTGAGTGCTAACAAGCGCCTCCACAGTTTTCAGCTGCACTGTTGCGGTGCATTTGTTTTTTTAACCTTGTTTCATATTCAGGAGATTCCATGAAACTGCGTCCTTTGGGCGATCGCGTGATCGTCAAGCGTATCGAAAGCGAAACCAAAACTGCTTCGGGCATCGTGATCCCCGACTCCGCCGCTGAGAAGCCCGATCAAGGTGAAGTTTTGGCCGTGGGCCCAGGCAAAACCAATGACAAAGGCGAAACCAAAGCATTGAACGTGAAAGTCGGCGACCGCGTGTTGTTCGGCAAATACAGCGGCCAAACCGTCAAGGTCGGTGGCGACGAGCTGTTGGTCATGAAAGAAGAAGACCTGTTCGCAGTCGTGGAATAACTTGCGGAACGGACCGAACGATGCGCGATGCGCCCGTTCGCTCTGTCCTCAACCAATTAATTTGAATTTAGGAGCTTAAAAATGGCAGCAAAAGACGTAATTTTCGGCGGCGAAGCCCGCGCACGCATGGTTGAAGGCGTGAACATTTTGGCCAACGCGGTCAAAGTGACTTTGGGCCCTAAGGGTCG
>JBJOIR010000028.1:0-26187 GCA_046047055.1 Pseudomonadota bacterium
ATTCGAGGGTGCGGCTTGCCTGCCGTTTCATCGGCAGTGCGGGAGCCGTCGAACACGTGGCGCAACTCGACCGCCTGCAATGCTTCGTTCAGGCCATGGCGGCTTTTGCCGGTCGCAACCGTCAGCCAGTGCTGGCGGGCTTTCAGGTCGTGCAACAAATCCAGCACCCCATCAAACAAGCTGATGTCGTTTTGGTGTT
Organism: Pseudomonadota bacterium; assembly: GCA_046047055.1. Classification (GTDB taxonomy): domain Bacteria; phylum Pseudomonadota; class Gammaproteobacteria; order Burkholderiales; family Burkholderiaceae_C; genus Limnohabitans_A. The sequence goes on from JBJOIR010000028.1 coordinate 200, forward strand.
GCATGTAGTGATAGCGGTAACGCTCACCCAAAGCCGGGTATTGCTCTTTGGACACATCGGGCGCGGCGTGCGCCAATGCGGGCATCAGCGCCATGCCAATGACATACGAGGCCGCCTCGCGCGTCGGCTCTTGACCGCCCACATCGACCACCGCCCGCTGAATGCATCGGGTGATGATGGCGGTCGAGTCAAAAAGAGTGCCGTCCCAATCAAAGGCGATCAGGTCAAACTGGCGTGGCCTGGCTTCATTCTGTGGGATGGACATGGTCGACAAACGCTTTCAATTCGGGGGGTAACTCGGCTTGCAATGCCACCCGCTCGGCCGTGACCGGGTGGTTGAACTGCAAGCGCCACGCATGCAAAAACATGCGCTTGAGGCTGGGACTGGCGGCGGGCTTTTGCAATTGACGATTCCACTCAAAATCGCCGTACTTGTCGTCACCCGCAATCGGGTGACCTTGCGAAGCCAAATGCACCCTGATTTGGTGAGTGCGCCCTGTTTTGATGGTCACTTCCAGCAAAGTCGCCCCGGGCAAGCGCCGTGAGATCTTCACCAAAGTGATCGAACGCATGCCGTCCGGATCTTCGGCTGAGGTCACCCGCACACGGCGCTCGCCATCAGGCAACAAGAATTTGTGCAGTGGTTGGTCGATGACTTTGAGTTTGGAAGGCCAGTCGCCTTTGACCAAAGCCAAATAAGTTTTACCGGTTTCGCGTTCCCTGAACTGGTCTTGCAGGTGTTTGAGGGCGCTGCGTTTTTTGGCCACCAGCAAAATACCGCTGGTGTCTCGGTCCAGTCGGTGCACCAGTTCGAGCAACTTGGCTTGCGGGCGGGCCTGCCTCAGTTGCTCAATCACCCCAAAACTCACGCCGGACCCTCCATGCACCGCGACCCCCGCCGGCTTGTCGATGGCCATCAAGCTATCGTCTTCTAGCAACAGCGGAAATTCACGTCCAGGCGCTGGATTGGAGGCCTTTTCGGCGACTTTTTCAGAAATACGAACCGGCGGCAGGCGTACTTCATCGCCCATTTCGACCCGGGTCTCGGCCGAAGCACGGCCCTTGTTGATGCGCACCTCACCACTGCGAATGATGCGGTAGACATGCGTTTTGGGCACCCCTTTGAGATGCCGCATCAAAAAATTGTCCAAGCGCTGGCCAGCAGAGTCTTCATCCACCTTCAACCATTTGACGGCAGGCATCGCATCGGCAGACTTGGCCCCTATAATGTGATTCACTGGCAATTGGCTGTAAGTGGTTGATTCAAATGGAAATGAATTCCTGAAGACAGGAGTTTAGTCCACCACCACTGCACCAAACCAGATGTTCGATGCCACCCTCGGCACGATTTTCAGACTGAAGGCCAACGCCAACAGTGGTCAATCGCCCCAAGGGTCAGGCCGACGCCCAGAAACCCAGATACGGAATACCCCAAGTTCAGCAGCCTCAGAGGCTGTTGGACGGATCAAAGCGAGATGGTTGTGTTGTTCGGAACTTTGCTGATGTGCTTGGAGTGGCTCACGAAGCCATGCGCCAGAGTCACGCCTTGTGCCCGACAGTTTGTCTTAGACACCGGGGGAAGCCCCCGGCAGTGGACAAATCTTTGCACGCCTTTGTCCTCGCCCCATCCACGCGCCACGACTCCCATTCCTGTGCTTACGCGCAGTTGAATGACGGTCACTTCGGCAATTCCCTTCGTTTCAGGCGTCAGCTCCGGCAACGTGGGCTTGGCGGTTCTCAGGAACCCCAAGCCGGTTGTGTAAACGGGTGCCAGACTGCAGGCTTTACTGCTCTGGCGTCCACGCTGATAAGAGAAGGAACGCATCATGAAACGGATGCTGATCAACGCCACGCAAGCTGAAGAGCGCCGCTTGGCCATCGTCGACGGACAAAAACTCCTCGACTACGAAATCGAAATTGAAGGTCGCGAACAACGCAAGGGCAACATCTACCAAGCGGTGGTGACCCGTGTCGAGCCTTCGCTCGAAGCCTGCTTTGTTGACTACGGCGAAGACCGTCACGGCTTCTTGCCCTTCAAAGAAATCTCTCGCCAATACTTTGCTGAAGGCGTGTCCGTCAGCCAAGCTCGCATTCAAGACGTGATCAAAGAGGGTCAATCTCTCTTGGTGCAAGTCGAAAAAGAAGAGCGCGGCAACAAGGGCGCGGCCCTGACCACGTTCATCAGTTTGGCCGGCCGCTACGTGGTGCTCATGCCGAACAACCCGCGTGGAGGGGGCGTCAGCCGCCGCATCGAGGGTGACGACCGCGCTGAGCTCAAAGAGGCGATGGACCAATTGGAATACCCCAAAGGCATGTCCATCATTGCCCGCACAGCAGGTATTGGCCGCTCTGCCCCCGAATTGCAGTGGGACCTGAACTACCTGCTCAAGTTGTGGGCCGCCATCGATGGCGCCTCGCAAGGCGGCAAAGGCGCATTCTTGATTTACCAAGAATCGAGCTTGGTGATCCGCGCCATTCGCGACTATTTCAACAACGACATCGGCGACATCCTGATCGACACCGATGACATTTACGACCAAGCTCAGCAGTTCATGAGCCATGTCATGCCGGAGTTCGCTGCCCGTGTGAAGCGTTACCGCGATGACGCCCCGCTCTTCAGCCGCTTCCAAATCGAGCACCAAATCGAGTCGGCTTACGCCCGCACGGTGCAACTGCCTTCGGGCGGCGCCATTGTGATCGACCACACCGAGGCCTTGGTCTCGGTGGACGTGAACTCGGCCCGCGCCATCAAGGGTGGCGATATCGAAGAAACCGCCACACGCACCAACCTGGAAGCCGCAGACGAAGTGGCCCGCCAGATGCGTTTGCGCGATTTGGGTGGCTTGATCGTGATCGACTTCATTGACATGGAAGAGTCGAAAAACCGCCGTGAAGTGGAAAATCGCTTGCGCGATGCGTTGCGTCAAGACCGCGCCCGCGTACAGTTCGGCTCGATCAGCAAGTTCGGCCTGCTCGAAATGAGCCGCCAGCGCCTGAAGCCCGCACTCTCCGAAGGGGCCTCGATTCCTTGCCCTCGTTGCGGTGGCGCAGGTCACATTCGCGATACCGAGAGCTCGGCATTGCAAATTTTGCGCATTATTCAAGAAGAGTCCATGAAGGACAACAGTGCCGCCGTCCACGCCCAAGTGCCGGTCGAAGTGGCGTCTTTCTTGCTGAACGAAAAGCGCTCTGAGATTGCCAAAATTGAGTTGCAGCAACGCATCAATGTGCTGCTGGTCCCCAATAAATCACTCGAGACACCGCACTACAAACTTGAACGTTTGAAGCACGACGATCCGCGTCTGGACCGCATCGAAGCCAGCTACAAAATGGCCGAGGAGATCGAAGACGCGACCACCGTGACACGCCGGTCCCAAGAGCCCACCAACAAGCAAACGCCTGTCATCAAGGGCGTGTTGCCGGATGCGCCTGCGCCCTTGGCCGCAGCCAAACCTGAAGCCCCCGTGGCCCCAGCGAAAACCCAACGCAAGCCCGCAGAAGCCCCCGCGGCCACTGCGCCCGCAAAAGGCGGATTCTTTGGCTGGCTGAAGAGTTTTTTCGGTGGCAGCACCGAATTGGCACCAGCAGCCGATGGCAAAAAAGATGAGAAGGCCCGCACAGGCCGCAACGGCGAGCGCCGCAACGATCGCGATGGTGAGCGTCGTGAAGGTGGTCGCGATGGCCGCCGTGGCGGTCGCGATGGTCGCCGTGGCGAACGCAGCGAAAGTGCCAATGGTGAAGTCCGTGCCCCGCGTGAAGGCGGTCGCCGTGGCGAATCCCGTGGTGAAGGTCGCGTTGAAGGGCGTGAGGGCCGCAACGAATTGCGCGACCGCGCCGAGCGCCCCGCCGGTGATCGTCCACCTCGCGAGGGCCGTCGCGAGGGTCGCAACGACAATCGCAATGACAAGAGCGAAGGTCGTGCAGAGGCCCAACCCGAGTTGAACGCTGACGGCACCGAAGTGCGCAGTGCGCGCGCACCCCGCGGCGAAGGCCGTCGTGAACGTGGCGAACGTGGTGGCGAAGGCCGCCGTGAGCGTGGCGAGCGTGTTGAGCGCCGCCAAAACGATGCGCCAGCCAGCGATGCCAACCCCAGCGACTTGCCATTGGCAGAAGGTCAAGACGCACCGACAACCGAAGCTGGCGCACCTGCCGAGAACCAAGGCGAGCGCCGTGAGCGCCGCTCGCGTGACCGTTATGGCCGCGACCGACGTGAACGCAATGGCGAAAACCGACAAGACCCAGCTGGCGATGACGCGCAAGCTGCGGCCAGTGCCGGCGCAGATGCTGCACCTGCATCGTCTTTTGCCGCTGACGCCGCGGGTGAAGATCGTCCAGCACAACGCTCCTACTTTGAGCGTGCACAACAAGCCGCTACCGCAGGCTCGTCAGCTTCAGTAACCGCTGAAGTTGCAGGTTCTGCTCAGGTACCCTCCCCATCGTCTGAGCCCACTGTGGCGCCAATCGCTGCGCCAGCCCCTGTGGTGGCTGCAACGCCTGCACCAGCAGCGCAAGCGGCCCCCGCTGCCGCCAAAGCACCCGCAGCACCTCGCGCAGGCTTGCCCGTGGTCACCGGCTACACCTTGCAAATTGACAACCTGAACCAGGTGGCTCAGAGCTCGGGGCTGGTTTGGGTGAACTCGGATGCAGCCAAAGTTGCCGCAGTGCAAGCCGCGATTGCCGCCGAACCGCAACCCGTGCGTGTGCCGCGCGAGCGTCCACCTGCCGTGGTTTTGAACGAAGGTCCGCTGGTACTGGTCGAAACACGCAAAGACCTGAAAGATCTGAACTTGCCGTTCTGATCTGAGCTGGCAATGCCAAGAAAAAACCGGGCTCAGGCCCGGTTTTTTTTCGTCTCGATAGATTGAGGGGTCAAGGGCATCCAGCGCCTTCAAGGCCCAACAGGAAAACCCAACGCCCTAGGTAGAACGTTTTTGGCGCAGCAAAATGGGCTTGAACGCCTCAGACCAGAGCCGCTCTTTTCCAGGCCTGAGCGGCGGACAAAGCATCTTGTCGTTGCTCAGCCAACTCGGCCAATGCGCACCAAGCACGGCGCTTAAGTGCAGGGCTTTGCAAACCTTTCACCGATTGCGTCAACAAGCTTTGCGCCTTGCCCCAAAGCCGATGTCGCATGCACACCATGCCCGCCAAATACTGCAGCTGCGCATCTTGCGGTTGCGCTTGCTGCGCGCCCTCCACTCGCGCCAACCATTGCCGAGCATCGGTCGTTTGAACATCCATCAAACAGTTTTCCAGGGCTTGCACCATGCGCGCCAATTGCGCTGGTGTCCATTGCACGTTGGATTTTTGCAAAGGAGTCCACAAAGGCTCTAGCCAGTGTCTGATGGTGGCCCCCTCACCGCCCAAGGCCACAAACCGCAACGCGGCTTCTGACACCATGTCGGGCATGGCCCGCAGCGCAGGGCTCAACTGGTTCCACCAGCGCGCAAGTGCCTCGGCATCGTGAAAATGTGACAACCAGTCCAGTATCAGACCACGGACCAAACTGTCCGCCGCTTCGGGAGAGAACGCCCGGTGCTTGGCCAACAACAAGGCCGTATCCAGCGCCTTGGCAGGCTGCCCAGCCAAGCGGGCCGCCTTGAGTTGCAGTCGCATGGCCACCATGCGCCGCGCCAAAGCGGGAGGGAAAGAATTCAACAAGTTCAGACTACCCGCTGCGTCACGGTCATCAAGCAGCCAGCGTGCCGCACGCAATTGCCCCCCCTCGGTCAACGCTTGCTTGTCTGGCGATTGGCCTTGTTTGGCCGTATCCAGGGCTTCTTGCCAATGCGATTGACGCAACTCGCGGTCTTGCAAAGCATGGGCCGACTCGGCCGCCATGATGTGTGCCACCGCGCGCAAAGAATCGGCATGGTCGAGTTTCAAGCCCGCTTCGTGCAACAGCGCCTCTTTGTTCAACGCAGATTCAGCGGCTTTGCGGGCTCGCAAAAACCGACCCGCCATGAAATTGCTGAAGGACTCGAGCAAAGCGGCATGGGCCGCGCGCTCTTTTTGCTGCAGACGCCAGCGTTGCGCCTGCTTGGGCAAGGACAACAAAGCCGACAACGCCTGCTGGGCCAGCACCACCACCAGCACCACCAAAGCCAGCACCAACAAAACCAAATTGAGCGACAGATCAACCCGGTAGGGCATCAGGAAAATGGCCACGGTGCCTTGGTTTTGCCACGCCAACCAAGCCGTCGCAACCGCCAAAGAAAACAAGCTGATGAGCCAAAGAGCGGCGCGCATACCGTCTTACCTTCCTGCTGCCGCAGTGGTCAGTGCGGTCAACGACTCGTCCAGTCGCGGAATCTCACTGGCTTTTAGCTGCACCCCAGATTGCTCCAACAACTGCAGCATTTGGGTGGTCTTGCGCGAGGACGCATCGGCATAACGTCGCACCAACACCGCGGCAGAAGCCAGATCGGCACGTGCTGCGTCCTTTTGCCGTGCCAACAACCCCAAACGGGCGTTGAGCAATTTGAGTTTCAGGTTTTCTCGCAAGAAAAATCCCTGTTCAGGCGACAGCAAAGCAGCCTCGGGGGCTTCAATGCGACTGACACGAACCAAGCCCTTGATCTGCTCTGCAAACTGTTTCAAGCTGGTCATCCACCAAGACTGGGCTGCAGTGGTGGTGTCGGCATCTGAGGTCTGTTTGTTCAACGACGACTTGGGCAACTCTTGGTTGGTCAGCACCAAGCCATCCACCAAGGCCACCCCTTCGTCCAACTTGATCAACAACCCTGGCAAATCAAAAGTGGGCGTCGTGCTGAGTCGGTCCAGGTCTTTTTCGAGGGCGCGAAGCACCGGCGCCAAGCGGGGCTGGGCGGCTCTCTTGACGCGCAATTGCGCCGATTTGAGTGCCGCCAGCAAGGGTTCCATGCTGCCGGTCAATTGGGCCTGCTGTTGCGCCATGCGCAAGGCAGCCTCAATGTCCACCACCAAATTTTCATCTCTGGAACGCGACAAACTTTGGATCAACTCTTCCAGTTGTGCACGCTGCAAAGCCACCTCACCCAAACGGGCCTCCACCAAAGTCAACCGGGCGGTGCTGTCCTTGACGGTGTCTTGCGCTTGTTTGGCCCAAGCTTTGGCTTCGAGGGATTGTTGCCCTGCATCGGCACTTTGCCGTGCCAATTGCTCTTGGATGCGTGAGAGTTTTTGCCACAGCAAGGCCGACAACAGCAAGGCCAAACCGGCCACACCCAAAGCGATCCAGCCGCCCCAAGATCGCACGCTGGGCAGGGTCGTCGTGGCCACAGGCTCGGCGGGTGAAGTTGCAGGGTCGGGGGTGGATGTCATGCCAGCGATTTTATCGACTCCGCCTGAGCTTTCAGCCCTGCAGGCACGGTTTCGACCCGGCCCCAACCCGCTGCCAATAGTTTTTGGGCAATTCGTGGGTGTGTGGCCAGCGCCCGGGCTTGGCCCAGATTCAACTCAGGGCAGCTTTGCTGCAAATAGACGGCTGCTTCCGAACTGCTGAACAACCACCAACTGCCGTCGGTCATGGAAGCGTGGACTCTGACTTTGTTCTCTGCAGACAGCCCGCTGGGCTTGCGTCCATAAGCCACGGTTTGCAGCACCTGAACCCCTGCGTTCGTCAATTGAAGTGTCAGCCAGTCGCGCCCTGCCATCTGGCCCTCTGCATCGGCTCCACGCACCACCAACACCGAAGCTGTTGCATCAGTTGAGGCCCTGGCATCAGCTGTGACCTGCCCAGACACCAGCGCCCAAAGGGCCTCTGAGTCGAACTGCTGGGCCTCGGCTGCAGGAGAGTCAATGAGGTCGGCAGGCCAGCCACAAGACAGCAATGCGGCCTGGGTTCCGGGCCCGGTGGACCAAGCACGGCAGGCCTTCACATCGAGTCCCTGTGGCCGCTCTGCCATGAAAAAGCGCACCGCATTGGCACTCACAAACATCACCGCCATTTGGCTGGGCACTTGGGTCCAAATTTGCCGCAGCGCCCTGGTGTCGGGCAGTGCGTTGATTTGAATCAGCGCAAGGGTTTCGGTGCGGATGCCAAGCGCTTGCAAACCCTCAGACCAAGCTGCAGCTTCTCGCTCTGGCCGGGTGACGATCACCACAGGGGCATCAGACATGACGCGCCTAAGCGATCAATGTGCGCCCGCTTGGCGCAAAGCTTGCGCCACGCTCAAGCCCAAAGCCTCTGCGGCTTGCAGGTCATTTGCGGCCTCTTCGCCCTGCGCCGTGACCAAGGTGCTGCTGCCCTCTGGGTCGCCCCAAGCTGCACGCAAATGCAACACCCCGTTGTCCAGCGTGGCGTGCGCAGCCAAAGGCATCGAACAGCTGCCGCCCATGGCACGGCTGACTGCGCGTTCGGCCGCCACACGACGCCAAGAAGGTGCATCGGCCAAGGGGGCCAGCAAGGCCCGCAGATCGGCACGGTGGCTGCAAATTTCGATGCCCAAAGCACCTTGCCCTGCGGCAGGCAACATCTCGGTGCTTTCAAAAATATGGCGAATGCGTGCCTGCATGCCCAAGCGTTTGAGGCCGGCGGCCGCCAACACGATGCCGGCATATTGACCCTCGTCCAATTTTCGCAAGCGTGTATCCAGGTTGCCGCGCAAGGGCTCAATTTTGAGGTCGGGGCGCAAGGCGCGCAACAACACGGTGCGGCGCAAGCTGGAGGTGCCCACCACCGCGCCCTGAGGCAAATCTTCGAGTCGGGCATAAGCAGAAGAAACCCAAGCATCGCGCGGGTCCTCACGCTCCATCACACACGCCAATTCAAAGCCCTCGGGCATGTCCATGGGCACATCTTTGAGGGAGTGCACCGCGATGTCGGCGCGGCCTTCTTGCAAGGCCACTTCGAGTTCTTTCACAAACAGCCCTTTGCCGCCCACTTTGGACAAGCTGCGGTCCAAAATTTGGTCCCCTTGGGTGGTCATGCCCAACAAGGTCACTTGGCAACCCCGCTGCTCAAGCAAGGCTTTGACATGTTCAGCCTGCCAGAGGGCCAAACGGCTCTCTCGGGTGGCGATGACGATGGCGGGAGCGGAATTCGAAGTCACGATGAATTTCTCGACAAATGGGCCTCATCAAGATGAAACCCGTTGGTAATTTAAAGGCTCACAGCGATGCTAGCATGAGGCAAAGCGCCAACCGCTGCGGCGCACTTTAGCTCCCCACTTCGCCTTACCTGGATTTACCCCTGACCTAGACCAACCGATGAAACAGGCCCCTAAAGTGACCATTGGCACGCCCCAAGCCAGCCCAGCCAAAGCCCGCAACGACAAGCGTGACAGCGAGCGCCCACTGGTCGAAGACATTCGTTTGCTGGGCCGCATTTTGGGAGACGTGATTCGCACTCAAGAAGGCCCAGAAGCCTTTGAGTTGGTCGAACAAATTCGCAAGTTGTCGGTGGCCTTTCGCCGCGACGCCGATCATGAAGCCGACAAAGCCCTGAAAAAATTGCTGAAAGGCTTGCCTGGCGACCGCGCAGTGAGCGTGATTCGGGCCTTCACCTACTTCAGCCACTTGGCCAATTTGGCGGAAGACCGCCACCACATTCGCCGCCGCGCCATCCACGAGCGGGCTGGCCACACGCAAGAAGGCAGCATCGATGTGGCGCTGCAACGCCTGCGCTGGGCGGGCATCACACCCAAAAGCATTTCAGACATGTTGGCCACCAGTTATGTGGCGCCGGTGCTCACCGCCCACCCCACCGAAGTGCAACGCAAAAGCATCTTGGACGCCGAGCGCGACATTGCGCACCTGCTGACCGAGCGCGACGCCATCAAGGCACGCGCCGCCGCGGTGAATGCGGCAAAAGACGCCTTGACGCCCAAAGAACTGGCCGCCAACGAACTGCAAATGCGAGCCCGCGTGATGCAACTGTGGCAAACCCGCTTGTTGCGCTTCACCAAACTGACCGTGGCCGATGAAATCGAAAACGCGTTGAGTTATTACGAGGCCACGTTCTTGCGCGAAATTCCCAAGCTTTACGCCGAGCTGGAAGAAGCCCTGCCCGGCCAGCCCATTGCCAGTTTCTTGCGCATGGGCCAATGGATTGGCGGCGACCGAGACGGCAACCCCAACGTCACCGCACAAACACTCGAGCACGCGCTGACACGCCAAAGCGACATGGCCCTGCGCCACTACCTGACCGAGGTGCATTACTTGGGGGGCGAGTTGTCACTCTCGGCCATGTTGGTGCCCTTTGATGCCGAAATGCAGGCCTTGGCCGCGCAATCGCCCGACACCAACGAACACCGCCAAGACGAACCCTACCGGCGCGCCCTGACCGGCATGTATGCGCGACTGGCCGCCACACTCAAAAATCTGACGGGCGGTGATGCGGCTCGCCATGCGGTTGCACCGCAAAATCCTTATGCCCTTGCCGAAGAATTTTTGGCCGATTTGCGCACCATCGAGGCCTCGCTGTGTCGCCACCATGCCGAAGCGCTGGCGGCGCAACGCTTGCACCCCTTGATTCGCGCGGTCGAGGTGTTTGGTTTCCACCTGGCAACGGTGGACCTGCGCCAAAGCTCGGACAAACACGAAGAAGTGGTGGCCGAGTTGCTGACCACTGCGCGGGTTGAAAAGAACTACAGCCAACTCGATGAGCACGCCAAACAAGCCCTGCTGCTAGGCCTGTTGAACGATGCCCGGCCGCTGCGCGTGCCCGGTGCGGTCTACAGCGACCATGCACGCTCAGAGTTGGCGATTTTTGAAACCGCCAAGCGCATGCTCAGTACATTTGGCAAGCAAGCCATTCGCCACTACATCATCAGCCACACCGAAACCGTGAGCGATTTGATGGAAGTGTTGCTGCTGCAAAAAGAGGTGGGGCTGCTGCGGGGCACGCTGGACAGCGAGGCCGTCAACGACCTGATCGTGGTGCCCTTGTTCGAGACCATCGAAGACTTGCGCAACGCGGCGCCCATCATGCGCGACCTTTATGCCCTGCCGGGCGTGGCCAGTCTGGTGCAACGCTCGGGCAGCGAGCAAGACATCATGTTGGGCTATTCAGACAGCAACAAAGACGGCGGTATTTTCACCAGCAACTGGGAGCTTTACCGAGCCGAAATTGCGTTGGTGGAGTTGTTTGACAAGCTGCAACGACAACACGGCATCACCCTGCGCATGTTTCACGGCCGAGGCGGCACTGTGGGGCGCGGTGGCGGCCCAAGCTACCAAGCCATCTTGGCGCAACCGCCCGGCACTGTGCGAGGTCAAATACGCTTGACCGAACAAGGCGAGGTGATCGGCTCCAAATATGCCAACCCCGAAATCGGTCGGCGCAATTTAGAAACCCTGGTGGCCGCCACGCTCGAGGCCACGCTGTTGCAACCCACCAAACCCGCCCCCCGCGCCTTTTTGGATGCAGCCGCCGAGCTTTCAGAAGCCAGCATGGATGCCTACCGTGGCTTGGTGTACGACACGCCCGGTTTCACCGACTATTTCTTTGGCGCCACCCCGCTGAAAGAACTGGCCCAACTGAACATCGGCTCGCGTCCGGCCTCGCGCAAAGCGCTGCAAAAAATCGAAGACCTGCGCGCCATTCCTTGGGGCTTTAGCTGGGGGCAGTGCCGCCTGACATTGCCAGGCTGGCTGGGCTTTGGCTCGGCCGTGGCGGCCTATTTAAACAAGCCCGATGCCGCTGAGCGCAAAGCCGCGCTCGCCTTGCTGCAAAAAATGTACCGCCAGTGGCCGTTTTTCCGCACCTTGTTGTCCAACATGGACATGGTGCTGGCCAAAAGCGACTTGGCGCTGGCATCGCGGTATGCCGAGCTGGTCAGCGACACCCGCTTGCGCAAAAAAATCTTCACGGCCATCGAGGCCGAGTGGCACCGCACCGCCGACGCCTTGGCCCAAATCACCGGCGAAAAGAACCGCCTGGCCAGCAACCCTGCGCTGGACCGCTCGATTCGTCACCGTTTCCCCTACATCGACCCGCTGCACCACCTGCAGGTCGAGCTGATCCGCCGCTACCGGGCCGGTTTGGCCGATGAACGGGTCCAACGCGGCATTCACATCAGCATCAACGGGATTGCGGCAGGCCTGCGCAACACGGGTTGAGGGACTTTTCGGGCGGTTTGCCGCCGCCCGATAAAATCTTGAACCTATGACAAACCAACTCGACAAAAAATCCCAAGCCTGGTCCGCACTCTTTTCTGAACCCATGAGCGAGTTGGTCAAGCGCTACACCGCCAGCGTGTTCTTTGACAAACGCCTCTGGCAAGCCGACATCATGGGCAGTTTGGCGCATGCAGAGATGCTGGCTACCCAGAAAATCATTGGGGCCCAAGACTTGGCCGACATTCAGCGTGGCATGGCCCAGATTCAGCAAGAAATCGAGTCGGGTGCGTTTGAATGGAAACTCGACTTGGAAGATGTTCACCTGAACATCGAAGCGCGCCTGACCCAATTGGTGGGCGATGCCGGCAAGCGCTTGCACACCGGCCGCAGCCGCAACGACCAAGTGGCCACAGATGTTCGGCTTTGGCTGCGCAGCGAGATGGACCTGATCATTGAATTGCTGGTCGATCTGCAAAAGTCGCTGGTTGACGTGGCCGACCGGCATGTCGAAGTCATCCTGCCCGGCTTTACCCATTTGCAAGTGGCCCAGCCTGTGAGCTTTGCGCACCACTTGTTGGCCTATGTCGAAATGTTTGCCCGTGACGCAGAGCGCATGGTGGACGTGCGTCGCCGCACCAACCGACTCCCGCTGGGCAGCGCCGCATTGGCGGGCACCACCTACCCCTTAGACCGCGAGCGCGTGGCCCGCACACTGGGCATGGTCGACGACGCTGGCCACGCACAGGTGTGCCAAAACAGCTTGGACGGCGTGAGCGATCGCGACTTCGCCATCGAATTCACCGCCGCAGCCAGTCTGTGCATGGTGCACATCAGCCGCTTCAGCGAAGAACTGATCTTGTGGATGAGCCAAAACTTTGGCTTTGTGCGCATTGCCGACCGCTTCACCACAGGCAGCTCGATCATGCCGCAGAAGAAAAACCCCGATGTGCCCGAGTTGGCGCGCGGCAAAACTGGGCGCGTGGTCGGCCACTTGATGGGCCTCATCACCTTGATGAAAGGCCAACCCCTGGCCTACAACAAAGACAACCAAGAAGACAAAGAGCCGCTGTTTGATACCGTGGATACGCTGAAAGACACATTGCGTATCTTCAGCGAAATGGTGGGCGGCCAATTCAATCCGGCCACCGGCCAAAAAGAAGGCGGCATCACCGTCAATGCCGCAGCCATGGAAGCGGCTGTGAAAAAAGGCTACGCCACGGCCACCGACTTGGCCGACTACTTGGTCAAAAAAGGCTTGCCTTTCCGCGATGCCCACGAGGTGGTGGCACACGCTGTCAAAACCGCGCAAGGTTTGGGCGTGGATTTGTCTGAACTGCCGCTCGAAACGCTGCAAAAATTTGACAGCCGCATTGAAGCCGATGTGTTCGGCCCCTTGAGCCTGGAGGGCTCGTTGAATGCCCGCAACACGCTGGGCGGCACGGCCCCCGCGCAAGTGCGCTTGCAAATTGCACGGCACCGCAGCCGACTGGTCTGAGCCGCCTGCCTGCTAGCCGGGGGGCGGCACATCTTTGCCCAACAGCCGCTGCCCCAGCCAGCTCAAGCCCGCGCCCACATCCATGCGGCGGCTTTGTTGTTGTGCAGGTCCATGGCTTTGACCATCCAGAAGCGGTGGTCCAATGTCAAACGCAAACAGATAAGCGGGCTCTTGACCCATGCGCAAGTCAGTGACCACCAAGCGGTCCTGCTCGCGTTCGATTTTGAAAAACCCATCGGAAAAACGCACCAAGTGCTGCAACTGAGGGTGATGGGCGTTCTCTGCCGCCAGAGCCCCGCCCCGCGCATGGGGCACAAAGCGAACCGCCCTGTTGCCGTCAAAGAAGGAATAAAACCCCTCGTGAAACCGCTCACCATCGAGCGCCACCACGCGCCACAACACCGTGTTGAACGGCGCGGGTGTGACCAACAACTGCTGGCTCGGTAAACCTTGCGCTTGCAATGACTCGCGGACATGCTGTGTGACCCAAGCTTGCGCCAACGCACTCCAGGCCAAATAGGCCGTACTGAAGGTCAAGGCCCAACCATTGATGCGCAGGGCTCGACCTGTTGTCTTGACGCACAGCGCCGCAGTGACCGCTGCCAGCAAGGGCAACGTATAGAGGGGGTCCACAATGAAAATGCTGCCCAAACCATAGGCTTCATCGGTGAAAGGCTGGAAGACCTGCGTGCCATAAATGGTCATCAGGTCCAACAAAGGGTGCGTAACCAGCGCCAACATGATGGCCCACCACCAACGCGCATACAGGTGGTGCTGACGGTGGAGGCGACTGACCCCCCAAGCCATCGGGAAGGCCAAGAGCATGAGCAACAACAGGGCATGGGACTCGGCCCGGTGGCGAATCATGTTGAGGACCGGATCGCCGTGGTCGAGCAGCACATCCAGGTCTGGCAAGAGGCCCGCGACACCGCCCCATAAAGCGGACTTCCACAGCTCAGTGCGGCGCCCCATGACGGCCACCCCGACCGAAGCGCCCAAAAGGATTTGTGTCACAGAATCCATGATCTCGTCTCAACCCGAATGTCAAAAACCACAGAGGTTAATGGTTTGCACATGCCCTGTCAGTTTGCAGGCCTCGTCTTTGGCCAAGTCGTTCGACCCTTGTGGCTCTAAGGCTGAAAATGAAGAGAGATAATTCACACTCGAGCCAACCCTCTAATTCAGCATGTCACACAACGCCCAAGCCATTGCCGCCGCCCCTGCCCTCATGCCCTGGACCGACTCCCTCCACACGGGCGATGCCCGAATGGACGAGACACACCAGGAGTTTGTGACCATGATCAACCAGATTTTGGCCACCCCTGAAGACCAGCAATTGCCCCTTTACAAGGCCTTCTTGAACCACACGGTCGAGCATTTCGCCCAAGAAGAACGCTGGATGCTGGCCACCGGATTTTCGGCCGACAACTGCCATGCTGAGCACCATGCCACCATTTTGGAAACCATGCGCGTGGTGGAAGCCCACTACCTGGACAGTGACAACACCATCATCACACGCATGGCCGAAGCACTGGCCGAATGGTTTCCGGGCCATGCCAACAGCATGGACGCAGGCTTGGCAGCGCACCTGAAATCTGTCGGTTTTGACAGCGTGACCGAAACCCTCGCTGACCCCTCGGCCATCAAAAATGTGACCATGTCTGGCTGTGGCAGCGTGAGCTGCAGCTAAAGCTGCGCCGCCCCTAAAGCCAGGCCCATCAAACCTCGCACTCGGCCGTGGTCCAACGGCGAGCTTGCTCGCTGATGGACACGCCCAACCCCGGCAACGTGGGCACCAACATGCGGCCATTCTGAATGGCGATGCGCTCATTGAACAAGGGTTCAAGCCATTCGAAGTGCTCAACCCAAGGCTCGGTTTTGTAATGGGCCGCCAAATGAATGTGCAACTCCATGGCGAAGTGAGGCGCCAACAGGATGCCGGCATGTTCTGCCAATTGCGCGATCTTCAAAAACGGCGTGATGCCGCCGACGCGAGGCCCGTCAGGCATTAAAAAATCTGCCGCGCGGTGGCGAATCAGGTCCCAGTGTTCTTGCACGCTGGTGAGCATTTCGCCGGTGGCGATGGGGGTGTCAAACTGTGCGGCCAGCGCGGCATGGCCTTCGTGGTCATAGGCATCCAGCGGCTCTTCAATCCAGATCAAATTCATGGGCTCTAGACGGCGGCACATGCGCTGAGCGGTTGGGCGGTCCCATTGCTGGTTGGCATCGACCATGATGGGAAAACGATCCCCCAGATGTTGTCGCACAGCGCTCACGCGCTCGATGTCTTTGTCGCAGTCTGGCTGACCCACTTTGAGCTTGATGCCCCCAATGCCTTTGGCCACAGACGCCGAGGCATTGACCAGCAACTGCTCGAGCGGCGTGTGTAAAAACCCGCCCGATGTGTTGTAACAGCGCACGCTGTCTCGCTGCGTGCCCAGCAGTTTGGCCAGCGACAAATTGGCCCGCTTGGCCTTCATGTCCCACAGCGCCACATCAAATGCCCCAATGGCCTGCACACTCAGACCACTGCGTCCGACCGACGCGCCGGCCCAACACAGTTTGTCCCAAAGTTTGGCAATGTCGTTGGGATCTTCGCCTATCAAGACGGGCGCAATTTCTTTGGCATGCGCAAACTGCCCGGGACCTCCTGCACGTTTTGAATAACTGAAGCCGACGCCCTCAGCGCCGTCCCGGGTCTTGATCTCAACAAACAAGATGGCGATTTCGGTCATCGGCTTTTGCCGACCGGTCAACACTTTGGCATCGCTGATCGGGTTGGCCAGCGGTAAGGTGCAGGCAGATACCCGCACCCGAGAAATGGCATCGGACATGCGGGTCTTCTTTCTGATGAGGGCTGCTGGATTATTCGGGCTTGATGCCCGCGGCCTTGATGACTCGGGTCCACTGGTCAAGCTCGGCTTTGACAAACACCGTGTAGGGCTTACTGCCCGTGGCAGGAATCACAAATCCGGTCGAGGTCAATCGCTGGCGGAAGTTGGCCGATTGCATGGCCTGCACCATCGCTGCTTCCAGCTTGTCAACGATGGGCTGCGGTGTGCCTTTGGCCACCGACAAGCCCGACCAAGAAAGTGCTTCAAAGCCCTTGTAGCCCGACTCGGCAATGGTCGGCACATCGGGGTAAAGCGGGTTGCGCTCTTTGCTGGACACGGCCAGTGCCCGCAATTTACCCGCCTTGATGTGCGGCAGCGCCACGTCTTGGTTCAGGAACACCATGGGAATGGTGCCGGCCAACAAATCGTTGAGCATGGGGCCGCCGCCTTTGTAGGGAATGCCCGTCATGAACACGCCAGCGGTTTGCTTGAACAACTCCATGGCCATGTGACCTGAGGCGGCATGGGTAAAGCCATAGTCCAGCTTGCCGGGGTTTTTCTTGGCGTACTCCACCAATTCTTTCACGGTCTTGAAGGGTTGCGCGGGATGCACCAGCAACACATTGGGCCCCGAATGCACCTGCGTGAGGTGAATGAAATCGTTCAATGAGTTGTACTTGAGGTTGGGATCCAAGCCATGGGCAACGGCGTTTTGTCCCACGCCAGTTTGGATGATGGTGTAACCATCGGCCGGCAATTTGACGGCACGGTCTGTGCCGACCACACCCCCGGCACCGCCAATGTTCTCAACCACCACCTGCTGTTTGAGGACTTTGCTCAACTCCTCGGCCATCAAACGACCCATCACATCGCTGGTGCCACCGGGCGGAAAGGCCACGATCAATTTGATGGGTTTATTGGGATAGTCGGCCTGAGCCAAAGCCTGACTTGGCCCAATCAAAGCCAAACCAGCCAAGCCCAGGGTCACCAACAGTTGTCGTTTTTTCATGATGTGTGTCTCCTCAAGTGGTAAAGAACAATCAAATCATCGCAAGCGCCGTCAAGTGATGGGAGCCG
Source organism: Pseudomonadota bacterium (assembly GCA_046047055.1). GTDB lineage: Bacteria > Pseudomonadota > Gammaproteobacteria > Burkholderiales > Burkholderiaceae_C > Limnohabitans_A. The sequence continues at coordinate 17,645 of JBJOIR010000028.1, forward strand.
GATTGAACAACACCAGCGCGTTGTGCAGTTTCCAATGCTCGGCCCAAGTTTTTTCGCCGCTGGCTGTTTTCAACAGGCTGTGAAACAGGGCCCAACCGGCTTCTTCAATCGTCATCGCACCGTCGGCAATCTGGCCCGCATTGAAATCCATCAGATCGTGCCAACGCCGCGCCAAATCGCTGCGGGTGGCGACTTTGATCACAGGGCAGGCCTGCAATCCATAAGGTGTGCCGCGCCCCGTGGTGAACACATGCACATTCATGCCAGCCGCCAACTGCAAAGTGCCGCAAATGAAATCGCTGGCAGGCGTGGCCGCAAAGACCAGGCCTTTTTGATCAGCGCGTAATTTTTCGCCGGGCGGCAAAACGCTGGCAATGCTGCCGCTGCCACTTTTGATGATGGAACCCATGGCTTTTTCAGCGATGTTGGACAGCCCCCCCGCTTTGTTGCCTGGCGTGGTGTTCGCCGTGCGGTCAGCACGCCCACGGTCCAAGTACTGGTCGTACCAGCGCAGTTCGCGCACCACATCGTGGGCCACTTCCTCAGTGACGGCGCGGCTGGTCAGTTGCTCTACCGCGTCACGCACTTCGGTGTTTTCTGAAAACATCACCGTACCGCCGGCACGCACCACCAAGTCGGTCATGTAGCCCACGGCAGGGTTGGCCGTGACGCCAGAAAACGCGTCACTGCCCCCGCACTGAACCCCCACCACCAACGCGCTGGCAGGCACCGTCTGGCGACGGCGCGCATTCAAGCGCTCTAAATGGGGTTTTGCCCGTTGCACGATGTCGTCAATCATGGACATGAAGCCCACGTGCTCATCGTCTTGCAAGCACACCAAATCGGGGCCTTTGTCAGCGCCTGCATCTGCGCTTTTGGCATCGTGAATCGGAAAACTGCCGGGCGGCAAAAGGCGCGAAGGCTGCAGTTTTTCGCACCCCAAACTCACCACCATCACCTCACCGCCAAAGTTGGGGTTCAGGCTGATGTTGCGCAGTGTGCGGATGGGGATCTCGGCACCCGGTGCATCAATGGCCACGCCACAGCCATAGCTGTGCTCCAGCCCGACCACCCCATCGACATGGGGGTACAGCGGCAACAAATCGCGCTCAATGCGTTCAACAGCGAGCTTCACTACGCCAGCCACACACTGCACCGTGGTGGTGATGGCCAGCAAATTGCGCGTGCCCACCGAGCCATCGGCGTTGACGTACCCTTCAAATGTGTGGCCTTCAAGGGGTGTCGTCTGGGGTGAAGCAACCGTGGCCATCGGCAGGCCTTGCAATTCACGCGCGGCGGGAATGTCCAACAACCGTTCGTGCACCCAACGGCCCGCTGCAATGGTTTCACGGGCAAAACCCACGGGCACGTTGTAGCGCACCACCGCCTGACCCGCCGCAATCTCGGTCAGGGCCACTTTGTGCCCTTGGGGCACCTTGTCACGCAGCGTCAAGCCGGCTGCCGGACCCTCGGGCATGACGGTGTCGGCCGGCAAGCCACCGTCGTTGGCAATGATGGCCACGTTGTCATTCGGATGCATGCGAATGGCCAAAGGAGGAAGAGAGTTGCTCATGTCAGTAACGGGGTTGTTTGCCCGTGAAGGAAGAATCGTATTTGCGCATTTGGCCCAAGTCATCGCGATGGCGAATGCCACAGTTCAACCAGTTGTCATGCAGCCGCTTCAGCGCCTCGGGGTCAATGCGCACCCCTAAGCCGGCGCCACGTGGCACGCGCAAGCTACCGCCCTCAAACAGAAGTCGACCGCCCTGCACAATTTCTTCGTCTTGCCAAGGGTAGTGCGTGTCACACGCATACGACAACAAAGGCACCGCAGCAGCCAGATGCGTCATCGCGATCAAACTGATGCCCAAGTGCGAATTGGAATGCATCGACAAACCCATTTCAAAAGTCTGGCACAGCCGCGAGAGTTGTTGGGTGCTGCGCAGGCCGCCCCAGTAGTGGTGGTCACTGAGCACAATGCGCACCGGGCAGCCCATGCGCACGTTGCGCGCAAATTCAGGGAAATCGGTCACCACCATGTTGGTGGCCAGTGGCACATCACACGCCTTAGCCACCTCGGCCATGCCCTCAAGGCCTGGGGCGGGGTCTTCGTAATACTCCAAAACGCCCCGCAGTTGCTCTACGGCTTTCAAGCTGGTGGCCACCGTCCAATTGGCATTGGGGTCGATGCGCAAGGGTGCGCCCGGAAAGGCTTTGGCCAAGGCCAGCAGCGTGTCCACTTCGTGTTCAGGGGACAAGGCGCCGGCCTTGAGCTTGATGCTCTTGAAGCCGTATTGGTCCATCATGCGGCGCGCTTGCGCCACCATTTGTGTCGGGGTCAAGCCCTCGCCAAAGGGGTCAGGGCTGTAGGGCGTGTCAATGTGCTGCGCGTACTTGAAGAACAAATACGCACTGAAAGGCACCGCATCGCGCACCGCGCCCCCGAGCAGATCAACCACCGGGGCATTGGCTAACTTCCCTTGCAGGTCAAGCATGGCGACCTCAAAGGCGCTGATGACCTTGGCCACATTTTTGGAAACATGGGTGCCTGGGGCCAGAGAAATTTGCTCGCCTAAAAACTCAGAGCGTCCCGCAGCAGGCTGCACCAATGCCCGCACCCGGGCTTCCATTTCATTCAGGTCCCAAGGTGACAGCCCTTGCAAGGCAGGTGCGGCTTTGGCCAGCACATCCAACATGGCTTGGTCGCCATAAGTTTCATTGATGCCCACATAAGCCGTGTTCGTTTCGACCTCGATGATCGAGCGCAATGCCCAAGGTTCATGAATGCCAGCGGCGTTCAGCAATGGCGGATCGCGAAAGGCAATCGGCGTGACACGCACATGGCAAATGGTGTGTTGCATCGAGTCGGCTTACATAAGCAAGCCCGGCAACCACAGGGTGAACTGCGGCACATAGGTCACCAACAACATGGCCACCGTCAAGGCCCCATAGAAAGGCGCAATGGTGCGCATGACTTGGCCGACCGATATGCCACCAATGGCACACCCAACAAACTGCACCGAGCCTACCGGTGGGGTGTTCAAACCCAAGGCGCAATTGATCAGCATCATGATGCCGAACTGCATCGGGTCCATGCCGAAATGCATGGCAATGGGCATGAAGATGGGCGTGCAAATCAGGATGGTCGCCGCCATGTCCAAAAAGGTGCCCAAGATGAACAACAAGATGTTGATCATCAAAAAGATGACCCACGGATTGGTGCTGATCTTTTGCATCAGATCGCCTGTCATTTGGGGCACTTCGTACAGCGCCATGAAGTAGCCAAATGCGTTGGAGATACCGATCAGCAGCAGCACCACACCGGTCGTTTTGCAGGCCTTGGCACAGGCCTTCAAGAAGTTATGAAAGGTCAGCGAGCGGTAAACAATGACGGTCACAAAAAGCGCCCAAGCCACCGCAATGGAGGCCGACTCGGTGGCTGTGAAGGCGCCCGACAAGATGCCCACCAAAATGATCACCACCACAAACAAGCCCGGCACCGCTGCGCCGAAAGACTTCAACACCTCAAGCCAGCCCGGAAAGTTGCCGTGGGTCGGGTAACCCCGGCGCACCGCCACCCAATAAGCTGCGCCCAAATTGCACAGCGTGAGGATGATGGCCGGCACCAAGCCCGCCAAGATCAAGCCCAACACACTGACCGATGCCAACCCCGATGCGGCCAGCGTGAAGATGATCATGTTGTGCGAGGTCGGCATGATGGCCCCCACCAAGGCGGCGTGCGTGGTCACGTTCACCGCATAGTCGGCGTCGTAGCCTTCTTTTTTCATGAGCGGAATCATGACCGAGCCCATGGCAGAGACATCGGCCAAAGGCGAGCCGGCCACGCCGCCAAAAATGGTGCAACCAATCACGTTGCTCATGCCCAAGCCGCCACGCACATGGCCCACCAGGCTGTTGGCAAATCGCACAATCCGATCGGCGATGCCACCGTAGAGCATCAACTCGCCGGCAAAGACGAAAAACGGAATCGCCAAAAAGGAAAACACCTGCATGCCGCCAACCATCTTTTGGAAGACCATGGCCACAGGCAAACCAGCGGCGATGATGGTGGCCACCGAGGCAAGGCCAATGGCAAAAGCCACTGGCACACCCAAGATCAGCAACAAAGTGAAGCTAACAGCAAGAATCGTCAATTCCATGGCATCAATCCCAGACAGGCGCTACATGCTCACCACGCAGCAAGGCCACGATGTGTTCAATTGAAAACAACAAAATCAAAGCACCCGCAATGATCACAGGCACATAGTCAATGCCATCGGGAACGGGCAGCATGGGCTTTTTCTCAGCCCACTTGGCCGAGGCCCAAAGCCAGCCGCTCTGCACCATCAAGAAACCAAAAAAACCCACCAGAGCGTGGATCAGTATTTCTATGCGGCGTTGCCATTTCTCGGGCAACAGCACCACCAAAGATTCCAGCCCAATGTGGCCGGCATCGCGAACCCCCACCGCCAAGCCAAAGGCTGTGACAAACAGCACGATCAGCATGGCCAGCGCTTCAGCCCATGTGGGTGTGTCGTTCAAGACATAGCGACCAATCACCTGCCACTGGACACACAAGATCACGGCGATCAAACCGATCACGGCAAAGGCCAAACAGATCTTGGAGATCGTCGAACAAAATTTGGTGAACATCAAAGACTCCAGCCCCCGGCGAGTACCGGGGGCATTAGGAAAAGCCGATTACTTGGTGTCTTGAATGGCTTTGATGGCACGCTTCATTTCAGGCGTGGTCATGAACTTGTCATACACCGGGGCCATGACCGCTTGGAAAGAACGCTTGTCCACTTCAACAATCTCAGCACCCGCGGCCTTCACGTTGGCCAATGATTTGCCTTCGGCTTCGTCCCAAGCTTTGCGCTGAACGGCCACCGACTCTTTTGCGGCCTGACGCACCATGGCCTGTTCGTTGGCAGGCAATTTGTCCCAAGTGACTTTGGACATCACCAAAATTTCTGGGGCCATGGAGTGCTCGGTTCTGGAGTAAACCTTGACGGCTTCCACGTGCTTGGCGGTGTCAAAGGACGGAATGTTGTTTTCAGCCGCATCGATCAAACCTGTTTTGAGGCCGGTGTACACCTCACCATAAGGCATGGGGGTTGCATTGGCGCCCATCGCACTCACCAAGGCCACCCACAGGTCAGACTGCTGAACGCGAATCTTCAGACCCTTGGCATCGGCCACGGTGCGGATGGGTTTTTTGGCATAAATGGAGCGCGCGCCGCTGTCATAAAAAGCCAGGCCCACATAACCCACCGACTCGCAGCTCTTCAAGATTTCGGCACCGACAGGGCCGTCCAAAGACTTGCGCATGTGCTCCACAGAACTGAACAAGAAGGGCATGGTAGGCACCATGGTCATGGGGCAAACGCCGTTCATGGGCGCCACGTTCACACGCACCATGTCCAGCGCGCCAATTTTCACTTGGTCAATGGTTTCTTTTTCAGAGCCCAAAGCACCTTTGTTGAACACCTTGACCTTGTGCTTACCGCCGGACAATTTTTCGAGCACGGTGCTCATGTGTTTGACGGCGACCACGGTGGGGTAGTCATCGGCGTTGTGAATGTCTGCCGAGCGAAATTCAATCGCATGGGCAGACAAAGACAATGTGGCTGCAATGGCCAAGAGGGTCGGTTTGATTTTTTTCATGAATGTCTCCAGGGTTGAGGGGATGAGGTTGAAAAGAACAGTTAGGAACTGACGGGGAAACGGGAAAAAATCGGTTCAGGCATGCCACGCACACCCGGTTGCAACGCGATCACCACGCCACTCAGACCTCGGGTGTCTTCTGTGGTTTGGGCTGGAATGATGGACGTCACAAATAACTGGTCAAGCTCTGCGCCACCAAAGGCGCACATGGCCGGCTTGGGCATGGGCACTGTGAGCGAGCGCACCCACTGCCCTGCGGGGTCAAAGGCATGCACCTGCCCTGCATCGTTGCCACAAATCCAGTAGTGCCCCTGGGCATCGACTGCAGCCCCATCAGGACGCCCCGGCCAGAGATTCATGTCCACTAAGACCCGCCGATGGCTCAACTCGCCGGTGTCGGGGTTCACATCAAAGGCCCAAATCTTTTGTACCGTGGGGTGCGAGTCGGACAGGTAAAGCGTGCCGCCATCGGGGCTCATGCCCAAGCCGTTGGGGGTGAGCATGCCGGTGACATGCGGGCCGGTCAGGCCGCGCTCATCCAGGCAATACAGCCCTCCCATCGGCGACGCCAATGACATGTCCATCACCATGGTGCCCACCCACAATCGGCCACTGGCATCGCATCGGCCATCATTGAACCGCATGCCGGGCGCAGGGTGGTCGATGCGGGCCAACCACTGCAAGTCCACACTGGCGTCATCGGCCAGCGTGATGCGCGCGATGCCCGACTCCATGGCTGCAATGAGTTGCCCCTGGGTGGCCGTCAAGGCAATGCACCCCACGCGCTCGGGCAAGCGCCATGAGCGCAAGGCCGCCGGGGCACCCGACACACTCGGCTGAGAGCACCGGACAAAGGGGCCTTCAATGTCGACCCACCACAAGCACTGCGCTCGCGCGTCCCAGATGGGGGACTCCCCCACGCGGTCGTGGGCATCGACGATGACTTGGTAGGCGTTCATGAAAGGGGTGTCAGAAAGGGACTGGATCTGATACATTGTCAAAAATGCAATGTAATCAGTTGTCGTACAAGTAGATTCTTATCCACTCAACAACAATTCGGAATGGGTATTTACCCGATGAACACAACGCCACCTGCCACCCCGAAGCGAAAAAGCCGCAGCCTGACCTTCGAACTGGTTGAACAACTGAGCGCCGAAATTCAAAACGGCTCCCTCGCCCACGGCCAAAAATTACCCACCGAGGCGGCCATCATGGAACGCTTTGGCGTCAGCCGAACCGTGGTCAGGGAGGCCATCTCCAAACTCCAGGCCGCCGGCTTGGTGGAAACCCGCCACGGCATTGGAACCTTCGTTTTAGAACAAACCGACACGCCCGTCTTTCGCGTCAATCCCAACCAATTGGGCACGCTGCACGATGTCGTGGCCTTGCTAGAACTGCGCATCAGCATCGAGACCGAAGCCGCTGCCCTGGCCGCTGTCAGGCGCAATGACGAGAATTTAAGGGTCATGCAAGAAGCCTTGATCGCCTTTTCAAATGCCATTGAAGGCGGCCGCGATGCGATTGCGGCAGACTTTCAGTTTCACCACGAAATTGCCCGCGCCACGCAAAACAACCACTTCGCGGACATGATGAATTCATTGGGATCGCAGGCCATTCCCAGAGCCCGCCTGGCCACCGATGACAGCCAAGACCCACCCAAATTGAACTACTTGCGGCGGGTTCACCACGAGCACGAAAACATCCTGAATGCCATAGCCGCGCAAGATGCCGAATCGGCCCGGGCCGCCATGCGCACGCATTTGTCCAACAGCCGAGACCGCCACAAAAAACGGGCCGCTGAGCCAACCTGATCCTCATCCTGAGGGTAAATACGCATTCATCAATACGCGCTTAGTTGTACGATGTCCGCTCAATATTGAGTGTTTTACGCCATGCCTATGTCCTCCTCCACCCCCGTGGTCACCCGCATGCAAGTGGTTCCTGTTGCAGGCCACGACGGCATGCTGCTCAACCTGAGCGGCGCTCACGCCCCTTTTTTCACCCGAAACATCGTCATCCTGACCGACTCTGCGGGTCGCACCGGCGTGGGCGAGGTGCCAGGGGGCGAAAAAATTCGCCAAACCCTGGAAGACGCCCGCGCCCTGATTGAAGGCCAATCGGTGGGCGACTACAACCGCCTGCTGAATGCCATGCGCCACCAATTTGCCGAGCGCGACAGCGGCGGCCGTGGCAACCAAACCTTTGATTTGCGCATCACCATCCATGCGGTGACCGCCGTCGAGAGCGCCTTGCTCGACTTGCTGGGCCAGCACCTGAATGTGCCGGTTTGCGCACTGTTGGGGCAAGGCCAGCAGCGCGAACGCGTTCAAATGCTGGGCTATTTGTTTTATGTGGGCGACCGCGAACAAACCACCCTGCCCTACCGCAGCGAGCCTGAGCAAAGCGACGACTGGTTGCGCCTGCGGCACGAAAAAGCCATGACTGCGGCCGATGTGGTGCGCTTGGCTGAAGCCGCACAAGCGCGCTATGGTTTTCAAGACTTCAAGCTCAAAGGCGGCGTGCTGCGGGGTGAAGACGAGGTCGAGGCCATTGTGGCGTTGCACGAACGCTTTCCCAAAGCCCGCATCACGCTCGACCCCAATGGCGGCTGGTTGCTCAAAGATGCGATTCGCCTGCTGCGCGATCACCGTGACACCATGGCCTACGCCGAAGACCCTTGCGGTGGCGAGGGGGTGTTTTCTGGGCGCGAAGTCATGGCCGAATTTCGCCGTGCCACGGGCTTGCCAACCGCCACCAACATGGTGGCCACCGACTGGCGCGAAATGGCCCACAGCATTCAGCTGCAATCGGTCGACATTCCGTTGGCCGATCCGCACTTCTGGACGCTGCAAGGCTCGGTGCGTGTGGCGCAGTTG
>JBJOIR010000029.1:0-25920 GCA_046047055.1 Pseudomonadota bacterium
GTTTCTTATGGGGTGTACGCACTCCGGGTAACAAGATGACTTTATTGGCAATTTTGATGGGCACATTGGTGGCAGGCATTGGCAGTGTCTGGGTGGCGGCTTGGTTGAGTTTTGGCATTCTCAGTCGCTACACCCAGCACATGTTGAGCATGGCCGCCGGGGCCTTGATGGCCACCTCTTTTTTGCATTTGTTGCCCGAAGCTTTCGAAAGCGAAGCCGGTGCCCATGAGTTGTTTTTGACGCTGTTGGTGGGGCTGGTTTTTTTCTTTTTGCTCGACAAAGCCGAGCTGTGGCACCACGGCCATGAGCACCACCACGGACACGATCACGGACATGGTCACGGGCATGGGCATGAACACGGACACGGACACGGAAATGGTCATGACCACGCACATCCACATTCAAATGAGCACACCCACGCTCATGAGCATGGCTCCGTCCACCACCACACCCACCACCACACCCACCACAACACCCATCTCCACGGCCAAAGCGCCTCAGCAGGTCATGCCGCGACCGAATTGCCCAGAGGCCAGTGGGCTGTTTTGGCCGGTGACAGCGTGCATTGTTTTGGCGACGGCATCTTGATCGCATCGGCTTTCATGGCCGACATGCACTTGGGGGTGATTGCGGCCTTGGCGGTGTTGGCGCACGAGGTGCCGCACCACATGGGCGATTTGGCGGTCTTGCGCCAAGGCAGCAGCAGCCGCCAAGCCGCCATCGTGAAAGTCTCGATGGCAGGTGCCATCACGGCTTTGGGCGGCGCTGTGGGCTATGTGTTGGTCGATGCCCTGCACGACTGGTTGCCCTTTTTCTTGGTCGTGGCCAGCAGCAGTTTCATGTATGTCGCCTTGGCAGACTTGATCCCGCAATTGCAAAAACGCTTGTCTGCACGCGAAACGGCGGCGCAGATCCTCTGGCTCGCTGTGGGCATGGGCATGGTGGTGCTGGTCAGCGTTTTGGCCGGACACAGCCACTGAACTGCGATGGCGCGTTTGTGGTGAAGTGAAGGCGCTCAGGGAATCTCGCAGAGGGCATCCCGCAAAGTGAGCTGAGGGGTTTGCAGAGGCCCATCAGCTACGCAAATTTAGCCTTGCGCGCAGGGCAGTCCCGGCGTGCGGCACCACTCGCTCCAGCTGCCTGCATACAGGGCCGTGGGCCCCAAGCCAGCCACTTCCATGGCCAGCACATTGGGCACGGCGGTTACGCCGCTGCCGCAGTGGTGCACCACGCTGCTCACAGGGCGACCGGCCAGCAATTGTTCCCACTCGGCCCGCAGCACGTCGGCCGGTTTGAAGCGGCCATCTTCGGTGAAGTTGTCGGTGAATGGCCGGTTGAGCGCGCCCGGAATGTGCCCCGCCACAGGGTCGAGCGGCTCCATCTCACCCCGATAGCGTGCGGCGGCGCGCGCGTCGATCACGGTTTGTGTGGGGTGCCCCAAAGCCGAAGACACTTGCTCGGTCATGACCAATTGGCGCAGCGCTGGCTTGAGCTCAAACTGCGTGGGCGTTGCAGCAGGTAAAGGGCCAGAGGCCATGGCACCGCCTGCCGCTTGCCAAGCTTGCATGCCGCCATCCAATACCGCGACGGCATCGTGTCCCAGCCACTTCAGCATCCACCACAAACGACCGCAATAGTGGCCTTTGTTGCGGTCATAAACCACGATTTGCTGGTCATTGTGGATGCCCATCTCGCCCAGCAAACGCGCCACTGTTTCGCGTTGAGGCAAAGGGTGGCGACCACCATTCACTGCTTGCTCTGGTTGGTGGGTGCTCAAATGCCGGTCAAGGTGGACATGCCGGGCACCGGCAATGTGCAGGGCTTCAAACAAGCCGTCCGCAGATTCCGGCTTCATCAGGTCAAAGCTGCAATCCAAAATGGCACACGGCGTGCCTTGTTGTTGCAGTTGTTGCAATTGAGCAGCGGTGATCAACAAGGTGTGCATCTGGGGTCTCCGGTTTCAGTGTTCTTCGGCAGGGGCGCTGGGCAATGCGCGACTTCTCAGGGCTGTGGCTGCAATGCCGCTGGCCACGATGAGCAGCATGCCGGCCCAGCCCATCAGGGGAATTTGGTCGCCAAACAAAAACAGCCCATACAAAGCGGCAAACACAATGCCCGAATATTGCAAATTGGCCACCACCAAGGTAGAGCCGCGGCTGTAGGCCTTGGTCATGCTCAGTTGCCCCAAAGCCGCCAACACGCCAATGGGCAGCAGCCACAAGGCGTGGGGCCAAGTCCAGGCACTGGAGCCGGTGAACAAAATGACGACCCCACCCACCACCGTGGTGCCGATGGAAAAGTAAAACACCGTGCGCGACTCGGGCTCGCCCATGCGCCCCAAAGCGGCCACCTGCATGTAGGCAAGGGCGGCCCCCAGCCCCGAGAGCAAGCCAATGACGCCAGCGAACAATTGGTTTTGCTCGATGGTGGGGCGCAAGATCATGACCACGCCCGCAAAACCGACCAACACGGTCAGCACCATCGGGCCCTGTTGGCCGGCGTCTTGCAAGCGACCCAACACCAGTGTGCCGCCAATTAAAAAAGCCGCCACCCACACACCACTCATGTAGTTGAGCGTCATGGCGGTGGCCAAGGGCAAATGGGCAATGGCGTAAAACCACGCCGACAAAGAGGCCACGCCGACGACAGACCGCCAGACATGCATCATGGGAATGGTGGTGCGCAAGGACACGTTTTGCATCTTGCACAGCGAGGCCATGAAGGCCATGCCAATCAGACCCCGGTAAAAAACAAGTTCAAACGTGTCGAAATAGGGGGCCGCAAACTTGATGCAAACGCTCATGGTCGCAAAAAAAAGCGACGCCAAGATCATCCACGAGGCTTGCATGCGAGCCGTTTCAGAGTGAGGTCATCTGGCGGCGATACCACTCGTGAAAGTGCTGCATGCCGTCTTCCATGGGGCTTTGGTAAGGCCCCACTTCGTTGTCGCCGCGTTTCAGCAGGGCTTTGCGGCCGGCGTCCATGCGTTCAGCAATTTCGTCGTCCTCGATGCAGGTTTCCATGTAGGCGGCCTGTTGGGCTTCTACAAACTCGCGCTCAAAGGCCACGATTTCTTCGGGGTAGTAAAACTCAACCCGGTTCAGCGTTTTGTCCACACCGATGGGGTGCAGGGTTGAGACCGTGAGGACATGCGGGTACCACTCCACCATGATGTGGGGGTAATAGGTCAACCAAATCGCACCCCGATCAGGCCATTGGCCATTGCGGTATTTCAGCAGCACCTCGTGCCACTTTTTGTAAGTGTCAGAGCCGGGTTTGCCAAAGCCACTGGACACACCTACGGTCTGTACCGAGTAGTGCTCTTTGAACTCCCAGCTCAGGTCGTCGCAGGTCACAAACTGGCCCAGCCCCGGATGAAAGGGGCCGACGTGGTAGTCCTCGAGGTAGACCTCAATGAAGGTTTTCCAGTTGTAGTTGCACTCGTGCAATTCCACCCGGTCGAGCGCGTAGCCCGAAAAATCCAGTTGTGCGCGAGGTCCCATGTTGGCCAAATCGGCCGCAATGTCGCGCCCATTGTCTTCAAACAACAAGCCGTTCCACTCTTTCAGCTTGTAGTTGTTGAGGTTCAGGCAGGGGTCGTGCGAGAAATGGGGCGCGCCCAACAGCTCACCATTGGGGGCATAAGTCCAGCGGTGCAAGGGACACACGATGTTGCCCCCCGCGCTGCCCTTTTGTTGGCTGTGCAAGTTGCCTCGGCCATGGAGCATCACGGCTTGGCGGTGCCTGCAGACGTTGGAGATCAGCTCCACCCCGCCTTGGGCATTGCGCACCAAGGCTCGGCCCTCGGCTTCGTGGGGCAGGGCGTAATAGTCGCCCGGGTTGGGCACAGCCAGCTGGTGGCCCACGTAGCGGGGGCCCTGCTGAAAGAGCGTGTTCAATTCGCGCTTAAACAGCGCTTCATCGAAATAAGTGGAAACTGGTAGTTGGCTTGCGGCCTGCTGCAGTTGAAGACTTAAATCAGACATGGGTGACCTGACCTAGAGACTCCCCCTATGAAGGGGCAGGAACAAAACGCTGAAATCAAAGAAAACAGCGAAAAAAATGACAGGAAATTTCCTGCCGATGAGCCAATATTCTACCCCGGTGCCTGAGCCTGGAGGGACTTTTGGGGCATCTCTGGCGAAATCTTGAACTGCCCAAACCCTCTCGGTGAGCAAAGGCGCTTTCGCCTCTGTCAGCTCAACCAAGGCTTCACCCCTAAAATCTGTGTTTTTGTTGGAAGTTTTCATGCCCAAGGCTGCCAAATCCGAGTCTTTAGATGCCGCTGCGACCCCGTTGCCCGCCACTTACGAGGCGGCGTTGACGGAATTGGAGCTCTTGGTGGCCCAACTGGAATCGGGCCAGATGCCGCTGGACCAACTGCTGACGGGCTACCAGCGGGGCGCTGCCTTGTTGGCATTTTGCAAAGACAAACTGAAGGCGGTTGAGGACCAAATCCAGGTGCTGGACGGTGGGCAACTCAAGCCTTGGAGTGGCTCATGATTGTGATGGAACTGAGCCCATGGATGACGCCGCATTTGGCGCGAGTGGAAGCCGCTTTGTCGGCGCACATTCAGGCCCAATCACCCGCCGCTTTGGGTGAAGCCATGCGCTATGCCGTGTTGGACGGCGGCAAGCGCTTGCGTCCTTTGTTGGTGTTGGCCACGGCCGAGGCGGTGGGGGTTGATCCCCAAAGCCCTGCGGCCCTGAATGCGGCCTGCGCGATTGAGGCAATTCACGCCTACTCGTTGGTTCACGATGACATGCCCTGCATGGACAACGATGTGCTGAGGCGCGGCAAACCCACGGTGCATGTGCAATTTGGTGAGGCACAAGCCTTGTTGGCGGGCGATGCCTTGCAAACCATGGCCTTCGAAATGCTCACCCCAGACCCTGCGCAAGTGGACCCCCTGGTGCAAGCGACGTGCGTGGCTTTGTTGGCCCGGGCTTCGGGTTACCAAGGCATGGCCGGCGGGCAGGCGATTGATTTGGCCAGCGTGGGCAAGCCCCTGAGCGAAGACCAGTTGCGCCAAATGCACCGTCTTAAAACCGGCGCTTTGCTGCTGTGCAGTGTGCAAATGGGGGCTGCCTGCGCGCCGGGTGTCGCCACATCGGTGCAACAGGCCTTGAGTCGTTTTGGCCAAGCCCTGGGCTTGGCATTTCAGGTGGTCGATGATGTCTTGGATGTGACCTCGGACTCCGCCACCTTGGGCAAAACAGCGGGCAAAGACGAAGCGGCCGACAAGCCCACCTATGTCGCCCTCATGGGGCTTGAGGCCGCCAAAACTTACGCCGACGAACTGGCCAAAGAGGCCCTGCAGGCCTTGTCTGACACGGGCTTGCCCGATGCGCGCTTGGCCGCACTGCGCGCCTTGACCGCCATGGTGGTTCAAAGAAACAACTGATTTATGACCGATTTACTGTCCAGCATCGCCTCGCCTGCCGACCTGCGGCGTTTGCCTCGCCATGAATTGCCGCGCTTGGCGGACGAGTTGCGTCAATGCGTGTTGGACAACGTGTCCAAGACCGGCGGGCACTTGAGCTCTAACCTGGGCACGGTCGAGTTGACCGTGGCGATTCACTATGTGTTCAACACGCCGGAAGACCGCATCGTGTGGGATGTGGGTCACCAAACTTACCCGCACAAAATTTTGACGGGCCGCCGCGAGCGCATGCCCACGTTGCGCCAGTTGCATGGGTTGTCTGGTTTTCCGCGCCGCGAAGAAAGCGAATACGACACCTTTGGCGTGGGGCATTCGTCCACCAGCATTTCGGCCGCATTGGGCATGGCCTTGGCAGCGCGTCAAAAAGGCGAGTCGCGCCATTCGGTGGCGGTCATCGGAGACGGCGCCATGACCGCCGGCATGGCCTTTGAAGCCCTTAACAATGCGGGCGTTGAAGAGTGCAAGTTGCTGGTGATCTTGAACGACAACGACATGTCGATCAGCCCACCCGTGGGGGCGCTGAACCGCTACTTGGCCCAATTGATGAGCGGTCGTTTTTATTCGGCCGCCAAATCGGTCGGCAAAAACGTGCTCAAAAATGCGCCTCCGTTGTTTGAGCTGGCCAAGCGCTTGGAAGAACACGCCAAAGGCATGGTGGTGCCCGCCACGTTGTTTGAGAAATTTGGCTTCAATTACATCGGCCCCATTGATGGGCACGACCTCGAGTCACTGATCCCGACGCTGGAAAACATCAAACACCTTGACGGCCCGCAGTTTTTGCATGTCGTCACCAAAAAAGGCCAAGGCTACAAACTGGCCGAGGTCGATCCCGTGGCCTACCACGGCCCCGGCAAGTTCGACCCCAGTGTGGGTTTGGTGGCCCCCGCAACGCCACCCAAAACCACCTTCACACAGGTGTTTGGTCAGTGGTTGTGTGACATGGCCGAACAAGACCCGCGGCTGGTGGGCATCACACCCGCCATGCGCGAAGGCTCCGGCATGGTGGAGTTTCACCGCCGATTTCCTGAGCGCTATTACGACGCTGGCATTGCCGAACAACACGCCGTGACTTTTGCTGCGGGCATGGCATGCGAAGGCTTGAAGCCTGTGGTGGCCATTTACTCCACCTTTTTGCAACGCGCCTACGACCAACTCATTCACGACGTGGCGCTGCAAAACCTGCCCGTGGTGTTTGCGGTTGACCGCGCTGGCTTGGTGGGCGCCGATGGTGCCACCCACGCGGGGGCCTATGACATTGCCTACATCCGCTGCATTCCCAACATGAGCCTGGCGTGCCCCGCCGATGAGCGCGAATGTCGCCAATTGCTCAGCACCGCCTATGCGCAAAACCACCCCGTGGCGGTGCGCTATCCGCGCGGTGCCGGTGTGGGCACCGTGCCCGAGAAAGACCTGCAAGGCTTGCCTTTTGGCAAGGCCGAGGTGCGCCGCCGGGGCGAAGGGTTGGCGATTTTGGCCTTTGGCAGTTTGCTCACGCC
The DNA here is from genome assembly GCA_046047055.1 of Pseudomonadota bacterium. Lineage (GTDB taxonomy): Bacteria > Pseudomonadota > Gammaproteobacteria > Burkholderiales > Burkholderiaceae_C > Limnohabitans_A. Next base: position 6,941 of record JBJOIR010000029.1, read on the forward strand.
GGCCTTGCAAGCCGCCGAAAAGCTCAATGCCACGGTGGTCAACATGCGCTGGGTCAAGCCTTTGGACACCGAGCTGTTGGCACAAATCGCGCAAGACCACGATCGTCTGGTCACGCTCGAAGAAGGCTGCACCATGGGCGGCGCTGGCAGTGCGGTGACCGAGGCGTTGCAGGCCTTGCACATCAATCGCTCGGTGTTGCAATTGGGTTTGCCAGATGCGTTCATTGAGCACGGCGACCCGGCCAAGTTGTTGGCCATGCAAGGCTTGGATGCGCAAGGCATCGAAGCCTCGATACACCAACGCTGGCCTGACTGAGGGGCGAGCCCGAGTCGTGAAAATCTGAATTTGTTGGTTTACTCAATAGCCTTTATTTTTGGCGGTTTTAAAAAGGGTAAACCCCCAGATTCATGCCATCAAACGGTTCTTACAATACGTTCTCTTCTCATTTGATGGCCTGCTTTTTGGGCCGCATTTCAAATTTTCACAAGGAGTCCTTCATGGATCGTCGTTCCGTCATTAAAAACACTGGCCTTGCCGGTATTTTGGCTGCGGGTGTTGCACCTGCCGTTCACGCGCAGGCCGCATTGCGTTGGCGCCTGACCTCCAGCTTCCCCAAGGCTTTGGACACGCTGTTCGGTGTGAACGATGTGTTCGCAGCCAAAGTCAAAGAAATGACGGGCGGTAAGTTCGAGATCACCACCCACGCGGCTGGTGAATTGGTGCCCGCTTTTGGCACCATCGATGCCACCAAAGACGGCACTGTGGAAATGTCCAACACCGCGCCTTATTACTACTTCGGCAAGGACGAAACCTTTGCCTTGGGTTGCGCCATTCCTTTCGGCCTGAACAGCCGCCAGATGACCGCCTGGATGTTCCACGGCAATGGCTTGAAGTTGTTCCGTGAGTTCTACAGCAACTACGGCATCGTGAACTTCCCTATGGGCAACACCGGTGCTCAAATGGGCGGCTGGTTCCGCAAGCCCATCAAGTCGCTGGCCGACTTCAAGGGCACCAAGTTCCGCGTTGGCGGTTTTGCTGGCAAGGTGGTGGAGCGCATCGGTGGCGTGCCACAAAACATTCCTGGTGGCGAGATTTACCAAGCCCTGGAAAAAGGCACGATCGATGCGGCCGAATGGGTCGGTCCTTACGATGACCTGAAGCTGGGCTTCTACAAAGTCGCCAAAAACTACGCTTACCCAGGCTGGTGGGAAGGTGGTCCTCAGTTGGACCTGCACATCAACAAGAAGGCTTGGGACAGCTTGTCTGGTGAGTACAAGGCCATCATTGAAGCCGCTTCTGCTTACGCCCACAACGACATGCAAGCGCGCTACGACGCCCGCAACGCGGCCGCGCTCAAGACGCTGGTGGCTGGTGGCGCCAAGCTGTTCCCATTCCCCAAGGACATGATGGACGCTGCATTCAAAGCGTCGATGGGTCTGTACGAAGAAATCGGTCAGAAGAACGCCAACTGGAAAAAAATCTACGGCGACTACTCTGCTTTCCGCAAAGAAGCCAACCAGTGGTTCCGCTTCACCGAAGCCCGCTTCGACAGCTACATGCAATCGGCCAAGCTGTAATTCAGCCTGGTTCGTTCGCTCCACAAAAGGCCCTTCGGGGCCTTTTGTTTTTGGAGACCCCCAGAAGTTTTTGAGGATGCCACTTCAATCAGGCAAACTCCCGCCCATGCAGCACATCGATCTTTCTTACCAGTGGGCCCCAGCTGGTCGCACCGCGACCCCGAACCGTTTGAGTCCTCTGCGCAACCCGTTGATGGATTTGTTGCAGGCGGTGCGCGATGCCGGCTCGATCGCTGCTGCGGCCAGACAATTGGCTTTGTCATATCGACATGTTTGGGGTGAGCTCAAGCGTTGGGAGCAATCGCTCGGTCAACCGCTCATCCAATGGGAAAAAGGCCAGGCCGCTCGTCTGACCGGATTTGCCGACAAATTGCTCTGGGCAGAGCGACAAGCACAAGCCCGTTTGGCACCTCAAATCAGCGCGTTGCAAGCCGAATTGGAAAAAACTTTCGCCGTGGCTTTTGACCCCGGTCATCTGGCATTGCCCATTTACGCCAGCCATGATGATGCATTGGTGGGGCTGCGAGAAACTGCTGCCGCCCAATCTTTGCACTTGGACCTGCGCTTTTGTGGCAGCGTTGACGCCATACGTGCACTGAATGAGGGGCGTTGCCACGTCGCGGGTTTTCATGCGCCGTGGCAACCGGACTCGCGCTCTTTGGTGGCCCGCACCTACAAGCCATTGCTGAAAACTGGACTCCACAAGTTGATCGGTTTTGCCACCCGCGAGCAGGGCCTGATGGTGGCGCCTGGCAACCCGCGGGGGGTGCAAACTTGGCGAGATTTGTTTCAGCCGGGACTTCGATTCGTCAACCGCAGTCCTGGCACCGGCACCCGCGTGTTGTTGGACCAAGGTTTGCAAGAGGCTGGTTTATCCGCGGCAGGGTTGGCGGGTTATGGGCATGAAGAAAGCTCGCACGCTGCAGTGGCCGCTTGTATTGCCGCCGGTCAGGCGGATGTTGGCTTGGGCATCGCCAGTGCGGCGCAGGTGCACGGACTGGATTTTGTGCCGTTGGCGACAGAGCATTACTGGTTGGTCTGCTTGGCCTCAGAGTTGGATTCTCCGGCTGTGCAGCAATTGCGCCAGTTGTTGGCCAGCCCGCTGTGGCAGGCGCAATTGCAGGGCATGGTGGGATACCAAGCTTCGGCTCATGCCGGGCAGGTCCAGTCGTTGCGCAGCATGTTGCCTTGGTGGCAATTCAAGTCTGATCGAAGGGTGGCAAAGGGTTAACCCTTGCAGTCATCCTGTTGTGAAAATGGCTCAAGCCCATTTCGAAAAAAATCCGCGTGTGATGTGGAAAGTCACACATTTTCAGGCCCAACACGGACTTACAATCGCGCCAGATTTTTGGAGAACGCTATGACGTTTTTGATGATGATTTCCCGCGGAATTGACCGTGTGAATCAGTCGGTCGGCATTTTCACCACCTGGTTGATTTTGGCCACCACCTTGATCAGTGCAGGCAATGCCATTGTCCGCAAGGCATTTGATTTGAGTTCGAACGCGCTGTTGGAAATTCAGTGGTACCTGTTCGCGGCTGTGTTTTTGTTGGGGGCCGGTTATGGCCTGCTCAAAAACTCGCATGTGCGCATCGACTTCATCTCGGGCATGTTGACCCCTCGAACCCGCAATTGGATCGACGTCGGCGGCATCGTGTTGGCCTTGTTTCCTTTTTGCGCCTTGTGCATTTATTTGTCGTGGCCTTTGTTCATGCAAGCCCTCACCACCGGCGAAATGTCGTCCAACGCGGGGGGCCTGATCCGTTGGCCCGTTTACGCTTTGGTGCCTGCCGGGTTTGCCTTGCTCATGCTGCAAGGGGTGTCGGAGTTGATCAAGCGCTGGGCCTTTTTGACAGGGCAAGGCGAAGACGTTTTGTCCTCTGAGGAAACCATGTCTGACGAGCAAAAAGAACTCCTCGAACTCGAGAAAATCGCGCAACAACAAGCGCAGGGAGCACGATGATGGAAGCAACTTTTTTGGCACAAAACTTTGTGCCCATCATGTTTGGTGGCTTGTTGGTGCTGCTGCTGACGGGCTTTCCGGTGGCCTTCGCCTTGGCCGCTTGCGGTCTTGGGTTTGGCTTCATTGGCATGGAGGCGGGCTTGTTTCCGCCTTCGTTGTTCCAAGCCTTGCCTTTGCGCATTTTTGGCATCATGCAAAACGACACTTTGCTGGCCATTCCGTTTTTCACCTTCATGGGCATCATCTTGCAGAAATCCGGCATGGCCGAAGACCTGCTTGAAACCGTGGGTCAGGTTTTCGGACCTGTGCGTGGGGGTGTGGCCATTGCCGTGATTTTGGTCGGTGCCTTGTTGGCGGCGACCACGGGTGTGGTGGCGGCTGCGGTGATCTCCATGGGCCTGATTTCTTTGCCCATCATGTTGCGCTACGGTTACAGCCGCGTCATTGCCACTGGGGCGATCACCGCTTCGGGTACTTTGGCGCAGGCCATTCCGCCTTCTTTGGTGTTGATTGTGCTGGCTGACCAACTGGGCCGTTCGGTAGGCGACATGTACGCCGGTGCGTTGTTGCCAGGCTTGTTGCTGGTGGCCTTGTATGTGCTGTTCATTGTGGTGGTGGCGATTTTCAAACCCGCCATGGTGCCGGCTTTGCCCCCAGAGGCGCGCATTTACCGCGAGGCCAACGGCAAATCGGGCCATGTGTCTTTGGCATTCCTGTTGATTTTGTGCACGGTGGTGGGTTACGCATGGGCTTCGGCGCACGACAGCATCATGGGCGCCTGGCTCGGCCGTGAACAAGCGGCCCCTGGGGACGAAGTGGTCATCATGTCCATGACGGTGGCCTCATTGGTGGCACTGGCATTGGCGATCGTCAACCGCATGACGGGCATGGGCTTGTTGTCCAAATTGGCCGAGCAGGTGACCTTTGTGCTGATGCCGCCCCTGATTTTGATCTTTTTGGTGTTGGGCACCATTTTCTTGGGGGTGGCCACACCCACAGAAGGCGGCGCCATGGGGGCCTTGGGGGCCTTGATTCTGGCGATGGGCAAACGTCGTCTGGGCAAGGGCCTCTTGAGCCAAGCCTTGGAGAGCACCGCCAAGTTGGCATCGTTTGTGCTGTTCATTCTGATTGGCTCGACCGTCTTCAGCTTCACTTTCAATGCGGCCGACGGCCACATTTGGGTGGAACACCTGTTTGTTGACATGCCCGGTGGTGCGATCGGTTTCTTGATTGTGGTGAACATCCTGATCTTCATTTTGGGTTGCTTCATCGACTTCTTTGAAATCGCGTTTATCGTTATCCCCATCTTGGCGCCCGTGGCCGAAAAAATCTTGCCTGGCTTGGTGCCCGGCATGACGCCCGACCAAGCCATGATTTGGTTTGGGGTGATCGTGGCGATGAACCTGCAAACCTCGTTCTTGACGCCGCCGTTTGGTTTTGCGCTGTTCTATCTGCGCAGCGTCGCGCCGAAGAACGATTACAAAGACCGCGTTACAGGTGAAAACATCCGTGCCGTGACCACCACCGAGATCTACAAAGGCTCGATCGCCTTCATCATCTTGCAGTTGATCATGGTGGCGGCCATCATCGCAGTGCCTTCTTTGGTAACGGGGGGTCTACAAGAAGGTGTGAAAGTGGACGCTGAAGCGGCACTGGAGCAAATGCTTGAGAGCGAAGGCCAGACGCAAGAGGGTCAGACCGATGAACTCAAGCCAGAAGCCGAAGCGGGTGCTGAAGACGATCCGGCCAAGGCCTTGGAAGCTGAAATGAAAGCTGACAAGAAATAAGTTCGGTTCCACCCGATCACCATCAAGCCCGGTTCGCCGGGCTTTTTTTTGGGCCTTTTTCGAAGGAGTTGTGCACCTTCTTCGAACCTATGTAAACGTGTTCATAGTGGACACCACTCATGTTGGTTCAGGCGCTTGTCACTTAGCATCACCAATGCTGTATGAACACCTTCTCCGACAGCGTCCTGTCGGCGCTCAACCTCGTTACTTCATTTGATCCCACCTTGTGGGTGGTGGTCACCCGTTCTTTGGCCGTCAGTGCCACGGCTTGTCTGTTGGCTTATGGCGTCGGGGTGGTGCTGGGGGCTTGGTTGGCGGTAGCGCAGTTTCGCGGACGAGGCGTGATTCTGGTGGGCCTGAATACCTTGCTGGCATTGCCTTCGGTGGTGGTGGGCTTGGTGGTGTACTTGTTGTTGTCCCGCACGGGGCCTTTGGGCTTTTTGGGCTGGATGTTCAGCTTTCAGGCCATGGTCTTGGCGCAGTTTATTTTGGTCGTGCCCGTGGTCACGGCGCTGACGCGACAAGTGGTCGAAGACGTTGAGCGCCAGCATGGGGAGCAGTGGGCCTCGCTCGGCGCAGGGCCATGGGTACGCAGCTTGTTACTGGCTTGGGACGAACGACTGGCGTTGTTGACCATTGGCGTCACGGCTTTTGGCCGTGCCATCTCAGAGGTGGGCGCGGTGATGATCGTGGGCGGCAATATCGATGGGTTCACACGCGTCATGACCACGGCCATTGCGCTGGAAACCAGCAAGGGCGATTTGCCACTGGCGCTGGGTCTGGGCATGGTTTTACTGGCGGTCGTGCTGTTGCTCAATGCCTGTGTTGCCGGGTTGCGCTGGTGGGGTGAACGCCGACATGCCCGGGCCATTCGCGCACATGCATGGCAAGGGCTGGGCGCATGACGGCCCCCCAGATCAGTTTGGAGGCGGTGAGCGTGCATCTGGGTGCGCAAGTTGCCTTGTCGGATGTGAGCTTGCGCATCGGCGCAGGCGAGCGCGTGGCGTTGCTGGGGTCCAATGGTTCGGGCAAGAGCACTTTGCTGCGCACTTTGCATGGCTTGTTGTCGCCCACGCAAGGCCAGGTGCTGCAGGCAGCGGGTGTGCAACAGGCCATGCTTTTTCAAAAACCGCACTTGATGCGCCTGTCGGCTTTGAACAATGTGGCTCTGGGCTTGTGGCTGGACCCTGCTCGGCGTTTGCGTTGGACCGACGCCAAAGCGATGGCGCAATTGGCTTTGCAGCGCGTGGGCTTGCTGTCTGTCGCACAGCAAAACGGACGGCAGTTGTCCGGCGGACAACAGCAACGTTTGGCTTTGGCGCGCGCTTGGGCACGACAGCCCGATGTGCTGCTGCTCGATGAACCCACGGCCAGCTTAGACCCCCATGCCCAACGTGAAGTCGAATCTTTGATGTCCGACTTTGCAACCCGTCAGGAACGGCCGTTGACCTTGGTCTGGGCCAGTCACAACTTGGGTCAAGTCAAGCGGCTGGCCAACCGCGTCGTTTATTTGGAGGGCGGCCGGGTGTTGGCCGACCTGCCTGCCATCGATTTTTTTAACCCTGCCGTTTTGGCCTTGCACAGCCCGGCAGCCCATGCTTTTGTTCAAGGAGAACTTTCATGACTTTTTCAACTTCCAACTGTCTTCGCGCCTTGCTGTGCGCCTTTTTGGCCACCTCTTCGGTGTGGGCCCAAGCGCAATCCATCGTGATGTCGTCGACGACTTCTACAGAGCAATCGGGTTTGTTTGCACACCTGCTGCCGGCCTTCAAAAAAGCCAGTGGACTGGATATCAAAGTGGTGGCGCTGGGCACAGGTCAGGCTTTGGATATGGCCCGGCGTGGTGATGCCGATGTGGTGTTTGTGCACGGCCAGGTGGCCGAAGAAAAGTTTGTCGCCGATGGTTTTGGCATCAAGCGCTTGCCTGTGATGTACAACGACTTTGTTTTGATTGGCCCCAAGGCCGACCCCGCAGCGACTCGCGGCAAAGACATCGTGGCGGCATTGGCCAAGCTGTCTTCGGCCAACGCGGCCTTTGTTTCTCGCGGTGACAAGAGCGGCACACACGCGGCCGAGCTGCGTTTTTGGACCCTGGCTGCTTTGACCGACAAAAAGGGCAGCGGTTACAAGGAGTGCGGTTGCGGCATGGGGCCGGCTTTGAACATTGCGGCCTCCTCGGGCGCCTATGTGTTGGCCGACCGTGCGACTTGGCTGAACTTCAAAAACCGCGCCGATTTGGCTATTTTGGTGGAGGGTGACCAACGCCTCTTTAACCAGTATGGCGTCATGGTGGTCAATCCCGCCAAACATGCACACGTCAAGCAGGCCGATGCCCAGAAATTTGTGGACTGGATTACCTCTGCGGCAGGTCAATCTGTGATTGCCGACTACAAAATTGGCGGCGAGCAATTGTTTTTTCCAAACGCAGGTAAGTGATTCGTTTCTAGATTCATGCACGATGCAAATGAACCTAGGGCTTTCACCCATACAAGGGCTAATTTGCGCATGTTGAAATGAATTGAAAAATCTTTCATCACAGGAGACAAGAATGCAAGTTCAACTCAAGGTCAACGGCAAAGCTGTTGCGGTGGATGCCGCGCCGCAGACGCTATTGGTGCAAGCACTTCGCGAGCATCTCAAGCTCACGGGTACCCATGTGGGGTGCGACACCGCTCAGTGTGGTGCGTGTACCGTCCTCATGAATGGCAAAGCCGTGAAGTCCTGCAACATGCTGCTGGCGCAGGCCGCAGGTAGCCATGTGGAGACGATCGAAGGACTGGCTGCAGCGGATGGCAGCATGCATCCCATGCAAGCCGCTTTCAAAGAGTGTCACGGTCTTCAGTGCGGCTTTTGCACGCCGGGCATGGTCATGAGTGCGCTGGACCTGTGCAAGCGTCAGCCGAATGCGGGTGAACACGAAGTCCGCGAGGCGCTGGAAGGCAATATTTGCCGCTGCACCGGGTATCAAAACATTGTCAAGTCCGTGCTGCAAGGTGCAGCGGCCATGAAATCTTAAGGAGTTCGAACATGGGTGCTTCCGATTTCGCCAACTTGCCCCACATTGGGGAGTCCCTCCGCCGCAAGGAGGATTACCGTTTCTTGACCGGTGCCGGTCAATACACCGACGACATTGTGCTGGCCAATATGGCCCAGTGCTATTTTGTTCGTTCACCTCACGCGCACGCCAAGATCCGCAGCATAGACAAATCAGCTGCAATGGCCGCGCCCGGGGTCATCGGCATTTTGGATGGTCAGGACGTGGCCGCCGACAAAATCAATGGCTTGCCTTGCGGTTGGTTGATCACCAGCACCAACGGCGAACCCATGAAAGAGCCGCCACATCCGATTTTGGCTTTCGAAAAAGTGCGCTATGTGGGTGACCATGTCGCCATGGTGGTGGCCGAAACTTACGAGCAAGCGCGCAATGCCGCCGAATTGGTGGTGGTGGATTACGAACCCTTGGCTGCCGTGGTGGATGTGCGCGACGCACAAGCCCCAGGTGCCCCAGTGATTCACGACGTTGCCCCCAACAACCAATGCTACAAATGGGCGATTGGTGACAAGGCACTTGTCGATCAAACGTTTGCCAATGCGGCCCATGTGACCAAAATTGACTTGGTCAACAACCGCTTGGCACCCAATCCCATGGAGCCACGCGCTGCCATTGGGCATTACAACCGTGCCGGTGACGATTACACCTTGTACGTGTCGAACCAGAACCCCCACGTTGAGCGTCTGCTGATGACGGCTTTCGTAATGGGCTTGCCAGAACACAAAGTTCGAGTCATTGCCCCCGATGTCGGCGGCGGCTTCGGCGCCAAGATTTATCTGTATGCCGAAGATGTTTGCTTGACCTGGGCCTCCAAAAAGCTCAATCGCCCTATCAAGTGGAATTGCGACCGATCAGAAGCTTTCCTGTCTGACGCGCATGGGCGTGACCATGTCAGTCATGCTGAATTGGCAATGGACAAAGATGGCAAGTTCTTGGGCTTCCGAGTCCATACCGATGCCAATCTGGGCGCGTACCTGTCAACATTTTCAACCGCTGTTCCGACCATTCTTTACGCCACCTTGCTGGCCGGTCAGTACAAAACGCCACAAGTCTATGTGGAGGTCGATTCGTGGTTTACCAATACCGCCCCTGTCGATGCCTACCGTGGTGCAGGTCGACCTGAGGCCACTTATCTGTTGGAGCGCATCGTCTCTCGCGCGGCTTGGGAAATGGGTTTGTCGCAAGACGAAATCCGTCGCCGCAATTTCATCACTGAATTCCCCTACCAGACACCGGTCGCCTTGCAGTACGACACGGGTGACTTCCATGCTTGCCTGAAAAAAGCCAACGAAATGGCGGACGTGGCAGGACTTGAGCAGCGCAAAGCGCAATCCAAAGCCAAAGGCATGTTGCGTGGCTTGGGTTACTCCAGCTACATCGAGGCATGTGGTCTGGCCCCATCCAATGTGGCGGGTGCATTGGGCGCGCGTGCGGGTCTGTTTGAGTGCGGTGAAGTGCGCGTCCACCCGACGGGCAGCGTGACAGTCTTTACCGGTTCACACAGCCATGGTCAAGGCCACGAAACCACATTTGCACAGGTGGTGGCCGCTCGATTGGGTCTCTCGCCCGACCAAGTGGACATCGTGCACGGCGATACAGGACGGGTGCCCTTCGGCATGGGAACTTATGGTTCACGCTCCATCTCGGTGGGGGGTGCCGCCATCATGCGTGCGCTCGACAAAATTGAGGCTAAAGCCAAAAAAATCGCAGCCCATTTGATGGAAGCCAGCGATGCCGATGTTGACTTTGCCGGCGGTGAATTCAAGGTCAAAGGCACGGACAAGATGGTCACATTTGGTCAGGTCGCGCTGACCGCCTACGTGCCCCACAACTACCCACTGGACAAGCTGGAGCCTGGTCTCAATGAAACAGCTTTCTACGACCCGACCAACTTCACCTTCCCTGCGGGCACCTACATCTGCGAGGTCGAAGTCGATCCGGCTACCGGACAGGTTCGCATTGACCGCTTCACGGCAGTCGATGACTTTGGCACCATCATCAACCCGATGATTGTCGAGGGCCAGGTGCATGGTGGCTTGGTTCAGGGCATCGGGCAGGCGCTGATGGAGCACTGCGTGTATGACCGTGAGACCGGGCAACTGGTGACCGGTTCATTCATGGATTACGCCATGCCGCGCGCCGACGACTTCCCATCTTTCACGATTGGTCATGTGTGCACGCCTTGCACCACCAACCCCTTGGGCACCAAGGGTTGCGGTGAGGCCGGTGCCATCGGCTCGCCGCCAGCAGTGATGAACGCTGTGCTCGATGCCTTGGCGCCTCTGGGGGTGAAAGACCTGGACATGCCCGCCAGCCCTAACCGGGTGTGGACCGCCATTCAACAAGCCAAAGCCTGAGGAACCACAACATGTACGCATTCGCATACGAACGTCCCGCCGCATTGGCCGACGCACTGGCCAAGATCGCTGCCGGAGGGCAAGCGCTGGCCGGGGGCCAAACCCTGATTGCCTCCCTCAAACAACGCCTTGCGCAACCCAGCAATTTGGTTGACTTGGCGGGTGTGAGTGAGCTCAGTGGCATTCAAAAACAAGGCAACACACTGGTCATCGGGGCCATGACACGCCATGAAGTTGTGGCCGACAGTGCCGAAGTGAAATCCGCGATTCCAGGTTTGGCTGCATTGGCGGGCAACATTGGTGACCGCCAAGTGCGTGCCATGGGCACCCTGGGTGGTTCGGTGGCCAACAACGACCCCGCCGCTTGCTACCCCAGTGCCGTTTTGGCATTGGGAGGCACAGTGCAAACGAACAAGCGAAAGATCGCTGCTGACGATTTCTTTCAAGGCATGTACACCACAGCGCTGGAAGAAGGGGAGCTGATCACAGCGATTCATTTCCCTGTTCCTAAAAAGGCGGCGTATGCCAAGTTCCGCCAATCCGCTTCGCGCTTTGCACTGGTGGGCGTTTTTGTGGCGCAAACAGATCAGGGCGTTCGCGTGGCCATCACAGGTGCGGGCAATGGGGTCTTTCGCCATGCCGGCCTTGAAGCGGCCTTGTCGAAAAGTTTCACGCCTGAAGCCGTGGAGGGCGTCACGATTGATGCCAATGAATTGAACGGTGACTTGCATGCCACCGCTGCATTCCGTGCCCAGTTGATCAAGGTGCAGACTCAGCGGGCGGTGCAGCAGGCCAATGCGTGAACCCCTGCACAATTTTGAAAGCATTGATGCATTAACCCACGCTCTTGAGGGCGTGGGTTATCACGCGCCCCGTCGTCTGGCGACATCGGTTTTTTTGGCGATGAAGCTCAACAGGCCCTTGCTGCTCGAGGGTGAACCTGGTGTGGGCAAAACCGAGTTGGCCAAGGCGCTGGCCAAGGTACTGGGGCGGCCTATGCTGCGCTTGCAGTGTTACGACGGCATGGAGCAGCGCGAGGCCCTGTACGAGTGGAACCACACGGCGCAGCTGCTGCACATGCGTGCTGCCCAAGCCACCCAAAAGGTGGCAGACGTCGAGCAAGAGGTCTATCAAGAGCGTTATCTCATTCGACGGCCCTTGTTGCAGGCCTTGCAAGCGCCGGCGCCGGGTGCTGTTTTGCTCATCGATGAAGTCGATCGGGCCGATGAACCTTTTGAAGCCTTCTTGCTCGAGTATCTGGGCGAATTTCAGGTGAGCATTCCAGAATTGGGCACGATCAGCGCACAAGTGGCGCCGATCACCATCCTCACCAGCAACCGGACGCGCGACTTGAACGATGCTGTCAAGCGTCGTTGCCTTTACCAGTGGTTGGATTATCCCGAGCGTGAACGCGAACTTGCGATCGTTCAAAGCCAAGTGCCCCAGGCCTCTCAGTTGTTGACTGAAGCCGTCACACAATTTGTGTCGCGCTTGCGCTCGTTGCCATTTGCCAATGCATTCCAGCGCTCCCCAGGCATTGCCGAAAGTGTGGAGTGGGCCAAGGCGCTGGTCGCTCTCGATACGTTGCAGCTTGATCCCGAGGTGATCCAAGACACGGCGGGCATCTTGTTCAAGCAACGAGAAGATGTGGCCGCTCTGATCCCCATGATTGACGAGCTTTTGCGTCCAGAGCCGGACTTGGCTTGAGGTCATGAAACTTGGTGACGCCCGAAGTGGCAAGTTGCTCGAGAACATCGTGGGGTTGGGGCGTGCTCTGCGGCGAGCTGGCGTCAACATTGACAGCCAACGCATGGCACTGGCCATCGAAGCGGCCAGCCTCGTGGGTCTTGAGCAGAAAAACGATCTGCATGCTGCCCTTGCCACTGTTTTGATTCAGCGCCAGCAAGACATGGACGTTTTTGACCAGTTGTTTTCGGCCTTGTTCAGAAACCCCGAACTGGCCCAGCAACTGTTGGCTCAAATGTTGCCCAAAGTGCGCCAAGGCCAACCACCTGCTCGCAAAGCCAGAGTCCAAGAAGCCTTGGCTGCTGCCAAGAAAAAAGAGGGGGGGCCACGCCAAGAAAGTGAAATTCAACTGGATGCGGCCATGACCGCCAGTGACCAACATCGGCTGCGCCATGCCGATTTCGCAACACTCAATGCCAGTGAATTTCGCTTGATAGAGCGCTTGGTGCGTGATGTCCCCATGGCCTTGCCGCCGGTGCCCGGTCGGCGAACACGCGCTGGCACGCGTGGGCAACGCCCGCATTGGCCTGCTGCCATGCGCCAAGCGGGCCGGTCAGAAGGCGAGTTGATGTGGCTGCCCCAAAGATCTCGTCGCCCCCAACCATTGCCTGTGCTGGTGTTGGTCGATGTGTCGGGATCGATGGAGCGCTATGCCCGACTGCTGCTGGCATTTTTGCATCAGGCGACACAGGCCCATCCACGCGCTGTCTTTGCCTTTGGCACTGACTTGACGGATCTGCGACCTGCGTTCAAGCACAAAGATACCGATCGCATGCTCGAAGAGGCCAATGTGCGCATTTCGGATTTTGCCAGTGGCACACGCTTAGGCGTTTCGCTGGCCACGTTGCGTGAGCACCATGCGCGTTGCTTGGTGGGTCGCAGAACGGTGGTCTTGTTGATCAGTGATGGCTTGGACACTGGAGAGCCAGAGACATTGCAGTCTGAAGTGCAGTGGCTCAAAAGGCATTGCCGACAACTTTTCTGGCTCAACCCGCTATTGCGCTTTGATGGCTATGCACCTTTGGCCAGTGGTGCGCAGGTGCTGCACCAACACGCAGACGGCATGTTGGCGGTTCATAATCTCAGCAAGCTCGAAGACCTTGCACAAGCCATCAGCAAGCTCATGAAGCGTTCTCGTACATCCCCTATTTTGTTTTAACAGGAAAAATCATCATGGACATGACCGGCCAACGCACGCTCCAAGTGACACAGCAGCAAGCTTGGGAGGCTCTCAATGACCCGGAAATACTGAAGGCCTGCATCCCCGGATGTCAAAAATTTGAGCCCTTAGGAGAGCAGAAGTACGCGGTTGCGGCAGGCATCAAGATGGGCCCCGTTTCTGCCATGTTTAACGGCCATGTTCAGTTGACTGACATCGTGGCGCCACAAAGTTACAAGCTCCATTTCGATGCGCAAGGTGGCGTAGCTGGCTTTGGCAAAGGCGAGTCTTCGGTGCAGATCAAGCCGCTAGAAAAAGGCTGTGAATTGCATTACACCGTTCACTCTTCAGTAGGTGGAAAAATCGCCCAACTTGGGCAACGCCTGATTGATGGTGTCGCCAAGAACATGGCCGAAGACTTCTTCAAGCGGTTTGAGGCCGAACTTGAAAAGCAATATCCTAGCTCCGAAGTTGCAACGACCAACGATTCGGTGACGGCGAAGCCGTCTGCTGGGTTGCCTGCATGGATTTGGGCTGTTGGGGCCGCTGTTGCCGTGGCTGTGGTGGTCGTGGTTGCCCGCTGACTGACCCACTCTGGCCGATGGAAAATCTCGACCTCTTGGTGTTGACCCAGCTGTTGAGCTGGCGCTTGCAGGGCCAAAAAGCATTGCTGGCCACTGTGGTGCGAACATGGGGCTCTTCACCGCGGCCCGTGGGATCGATCATGGCACTCTGTGAGACCGGAGCAGTGGTGGGCTCTGTGTCGGGTGGATGTATTGAGGACGACCTCATCTACCGCTACAAGCGCAACAGCGCAGCCGCCGCCCAACTGGCGGCTGGGCAACCCTCACATGACATCCCCGTCAGTCCGCCGCAGCGAGTGACTTACGGCGTCAGTGCCGACGAAGCGCATCGTTTTGGCTTGCCGTGTGGTGGCACATTGGAACTGGTACTCGAATTCAATCCTGAAGTCGCTCAGCTCCAACAGATGGTGGACAGTCTGACCCAAGGTCAAATGGTTCACCGGTGCACCGACATGTCGACAGGGCAGGTGACCCTGCGGCCAGCTTCTCAACCACAAGCATTGTCAGACGACGGTCAGATGCTGATGAACACCTTCGGGCCCGAATACCGCATGTTGCTGATTGGTGCGGGTCAGTTGACGGAATACCTTGCGACGATGGCTTTGTTTTGCGGATTTGCCGTGACGGTGTGCGATCCCCGCGAAGAGTACCGCAGCAGTTGGCAGGTGCCTGGGGTGAAACTGGTCTCGGGCATGCCCGACGATGTGGTCAAGGCGTTTGGTGTTGATCGACGCACCTGCGTGATTGCTTTGACGCACGACCCCAAGCTGGATGACCTTGCGTTGTTGGAAGCCTTGGGTTGTGACGCACTTTACGTGGGCGCGATTGGCTCTCGTCGCAACGATGAGGCTCGGCGCGCGCGCATGGTTGAGCATTTTGATCAAACGCCCGAAAGTCTTTTGCCGCTGCGTGGACCTATTGGCATTTTCATTGGCAGCAAGACCCCGCCCGAAATCGCTGTCAGCGTGATGGCAGAGGTCTTGGCTATGAAAAACGCGGTACCTTTGCCACGTGACATGCAGGTTGGCCCCGCAAAAGAACAACTTCAACCAGGCACTCGATCGGGTGCTGTCTGCTTCATTCCCGAAAATCGCAAGACGCTTTGATGGTCTGCAATGGCAATGGCAATGGCAATGGCAATGGCATCCAATGAACGATTTGGTGGAAGTCCTGCGGAGGTCGCTGAGCAGTTAGCGCGCCCACAGCAAGCCCACCGTTTTGAGCCCCAGTATCGTGAGGGCAAGCGATCCCAAAAGGTGCAGCGCACTTGTGCCGAGCGCAAGCGCCCAACGCCCTTGTTGCAGCATGGTCACCACCTCAGCAGAAAAGCTGGAAAAAGTGGTCAGAGCCCCCAGAAAACCGGTGACCAAGGCCAGTCTCCAAACCGGATCCAGTTCGGGCAATTGCTGGAACACACCCACACACACGCCCACCAAATAGCCGCCGATCAAATTGGCAACCAGCGTACCCAATGGAAAAAATGCTTCGCTGTTGGCTGCGGGGTTAAGCCACAGGCTCAATTGCCAGCGCGCCAGTGCGCCCACGCAAGCACCAAGACAAATCGCGATCACGGTGAGCATGGGCAGGGTCCTTTCGGCTGTCAATCAATGCGTCAAAAGCGCCGTGAATTAAAACGGTGGCTGAGCGTCTTCGTCGGCCGTCGCGGTCGCACCGAGTTCCATTTCACCACCCAGGGCTTCGATCAGGCTGTCGATCAGCGGGCCGAGCAAACCGGTTGACAAAGCGACATCGGCATCGAAACGGTCTTCGTTTTTGTCGGTGCCCGATTCGTCCATGACCCCGTCGAGGTACTGCACTTTTTTCAGCTGCAAGGTCTCGGTCAAGACAAAGGCCACACGGCCGTCCCAGCTGAGCGCCAACTGGGTAGGCAGCTTGCCTTCTAAAACATGTTTGCGCACATCGTCGTTGGCCAAGTGGTGGCGGGTGAAGCGCACGCTGGCCGCATCTTCACCGGTAGATTTGAGCACCGTTTCGCGCTCGACGCTCAGGTCGGCGGGCCATTCATCGGGCGTTGGGGCCAACAGCCATTGGGTCATGGCCGCTTGGGGTGAGGTGGCGGTTTGGATCAACGACACGGACAGACCGCCCATGACTTGCATCAGTGCCGACATGACTTCATCGGCTTTTCCTTGACTGCCTGCGTTCAAGACCAAGCGGCGGTTTTCCAAATCCATCCATACCACCACGGTCGATTGCCTTGCAAACGCCTGGGGCAAGAGCGACATCAGCACATCGTCCATCAAATCGCGGCGTTCTTTTTTGCCGGGTTTGCGCCCAGTGGCGGCTTCGATTTCGGCGATGCGCTCATCGGCTTTGCGGCGCACCACATGACCGGGTACGGCCTTCGACTCGATCATGAGTTTCATGATCCATTGCCCCGCCACCGATTCGATCAGCGGACCATGGGCTTCGCCCCGAGGTGCAATCCAGCCAATGGATTTTTCTTGGCTTGCACCACATTCCACAAATTGCATGGCTTCGAGAGCCGTTTGCACATCGGTCATCGAAGGTGCAAAACCCTCGCCGATGCGGTAAACCATCACATTCTTGAACACAATTTTCCTTGTCGTTTCCAAGGCACAGGCGCACTGGAAAGAACTGGATCATAGAGGATTGTGAAGCGCAATTTGGGCCAGAAAAGTTACCTGCGATGGCCGAGAGACAACGCCATCTGCGCCAACAAGCACCGCCAGCCCTGCGGATGTTTTTAGGGCGCTTTGGGCGAGGCTTGCGCCTCAGGCGGCGCAAAGGCCAAGCCTTGCACCCTGACACCTTGGGAAGACAGTTTGGCGGCTTTGGCCTGGCCCATGCCTTTGACACGGCGCATCACATCGGCCCAATTTTGAAATGCGGCTTTTTGCCGTTCACGCATCAGGTCACGGGTCAGCGCAGGGCCGACGCCATGCAGACCATCGAGTTCGATTTCGCTGGCTTGGTTCAAGTCCACTTGGGCCCATGCCATGCCCATCAGAGCGAAGCTCAAGAGGGCGGTGGCACAAGTTTTGAACATGGCCTTACAACTCTTCGATGCGCCGTGGCGGGTAGCTGTCCCAGGCCTGGCAACCGGGGCAATGCCAAAAATGTTCTTTGGCTTCAAAGCCACACGCCGCGCAACGGTAGCGCGCCAAAGGCCGAACGGCTTGCTCGAGTGTTTTTTGCACCGCTGCCGGCAAGGGTGCCGTGTGCTGGTGTTCTTCACTCAACCAACGTGAGGCTGCCATGAGCGAAACATGTTGGCCCAAATGGTCTAGATAACGCTGGTGCGTGGCTGCAGCGCCTTCGGGTGATGCGGTCTCGAGTGAGGCGATGGCGTCCAGCACGTCAATGCACGGTTGCTTGGCGTAATGGCTGGCCAACAGCTGTGTGGCGGCGGCGCTCATTTGGGCGGCTTGTGCGGCCTTGACCAAGCTGGCCGCGGCCAAGGGCGCGGCGGCATCTGCGCGCTCAAACAAGACAGCCAGCGTGTCATATGCCTGCGCTGCTTGGCCTTGCGAGAGTTGCAGTTGCCCCAACAAAATGCGTGGACGAGCGGCATCGGGCGTGGCTTGGGTGGCCTGCTTCAGCAGGGTCAAGGCCTGAGACGCATCGCCTTGTTGCACCGCCTCGCGGGCTTGCTCACACTGGTAGTGCGCTTTGCGCGTATCGAAATTGGCTTCACCAGATTTTTCAAGCAACTCGGCCACCCGTGCGGCTTCAGGCCATTCGCGTGAGCGCTCGTAAATGGCCAAGCGTGCCAGCCGGGCTTGGCCTTCAAACGATGTGCCTTCGAGTTTGCGCAGGGCTTCTTCGGCGCGGTCGAGCAGGCCCGCTTTCAGAAAATCAAGCGCCAAGCCATGTTGCGCGCGTTGCCGATCGGCCGTGCTCAAGTCGGCCCGCGACAGCAGGTGCTCATGCACCCGCACGGCTCGGTCGTACTCACCACGGCGGCGAAACAAATTGCCCAGCGCAAAGTGCAACTCAGAGGTGTCGGGGTCGTTTTGCACCGCTTCGATGAAGGCGTCGATGGCTTTGTCTTGTTGCTCATTGAGCAAATAGTTCAGGCCCTTGAAATAGGCGCGTGGTGCCTGTCGGTTGGCGATGCGCATTTGGCGCAAGTCCAAGCGCGATGCGATCCAGCCCAACGCGAATGCGGCGGGCAGCCCCCACAAAATCCAGCTCAGATCAAGTTCCATGGGGCGCTTCTGTCACAGGAGGTTTGTCATTGGGGTTGGCGGTGGGGGGTGCCGATGGGGTAGGCTGAATTTTGCGAGCCGCTTGACGATTGCGCCACCACCGGGGCACCATGCCCAGCACACCCACTACGACCCCCAAACTGAAGGCCGAAAGCACCACCAACACCGTTGGCGCTTGCCAATAAGTGCCAAAGAAAAAGTTCACCCGCGTTTCTTGTTGGTTGTTCAACGCAAAGGCAAAAAGGGTGAAAAAAATCGCTGCTTTCAGTAGCCACTGGAGCAGACGCAACAGACGTTTCATGGTGTGACCTTGGAAGCTAGAGCCATTCTAATCGGCTGCACAGTGCAACAGAAGGTCATCACTTTCAGAACTCAAACAGCCTTTTTGGAACAAGCCAACAGCGTCACGCTTTGCTTTTGGCGGGCGTTGGCGCAGGGGCGACAGTGCCGGCATCCACGGCTTCGCGCAGGGCTTTGCCGGGTTTGAAATGGGGGACCCGTTTTTCTGGAATCTGGACGCTTTCGCCAGACCGTGGGTTGCGGCCCACACGGGGAGGGCGG
>JBJOIR010000030.1:0-25919 GCA_046047055.1 Pseudomonadota bacterium
GCCCAGTTGCTCAGCACGAGTTTGACGGGGTCGAGCACGGCCATGCCGCGGTGGGCTTTGTTTTCCAGGTCTTCGCGCAGGCAGCCTTCAAGCGTGCTGTAGTCGATCCAGCTGTCGCTCTTGGTCACCCCAATGCGGTCCGCAAACAGGCGCAAGCTCTCAGGCGTGTAGCCCCGGCGGCGCAGGCCCACAATGGTCGGCATGCGGGGGTCGTCCCAGCCGCTGACTTTGCTTTCATTGACCAATTGCGCCAACTTGCGTTTGCTGGTGATCACATAGGTCAGGTTCAGGCGGGCAAATTCGTATTGTTTGGGGCTGGGCGCGGCCAAGAGTTGGCACTCGCACAGGCGCTCCATCAGCCAGTCGTAAAACGGGCGCTGGTCTTCAAACTCCAGCGTGCAGATGCTGTGGGTGATCTGCTCCAGCGCATCTTCGATGGGGTGGGCAAAGGTGTACATCGGGTAGATGCACCATGTGTCGCCCGTGTGGTGGTGGGTGGCGCGGCGGATGCGGTAAATCGCCGGGTCGCGCAGGTTGATGTTGGGCGAAGCCATGTCGATCTTGGCGCGCAGCACGGCGGCGCCATCGTCCAACTTACCGTCGCGCATCTCACGGAATCGCGCCAAGTTTTCTGCCACCGTGCGGCTGCGAAAGGGACTGTCCACGCCGGGCTTGCCAAAGTCTCCTCGGTTGGCGCGCATGTCTTCGGCACTTTGCTCGTCCACATAGGCGTGTCCTGCTTCGATCAATGCTTCGGCAGCGCGGTACATGAAGTCGAAGTAATCGCTGGCCTGGTAAGGCGCAGCGCTGCCGGCGGCTTGGCCGAGTTGTGCCCAGTCAAAGCCGAGCCACTTCACGGCGTCGATGATGCTGTTGACGTATTCGGTGTCTTCTTTTTCGGGGTTGGTGTCGTCAAAGCGCAGGTGGCACACGCCGCCATACTCTTTGGCTAACCCGAAGTTGATGCAGATGCTTTTGGCGTGGCCCACGTGCAAATAACCGTTGGGCTCAGGCGGAAAGCGGGTGCGGATCTTGGCGGTATCGGGCTCGCCCGCAGCGTGGTGCGCGGCATCCCCGGGACTGCCAGCCCAACGGCGGCTGGCGTAGGTGCCTTGCTCCAGGTCTTTTTCGATGATTTGGCGCAGGAAATTGCTGACTTTGTGGTCGGCGGGATCGGCCGCAGCGGCTTTGTCGGTAGGGGTGGTCATAGCCCTCGATTTTAGAGGGTGCAGGCGCTGTATTGTGGCTGTTTTCTCGCCAGATTTCCCCCGGTCGTGCATTGCACATCACCGAGGGCTGAACAACCGTTTGGCGGCACTGCTTGCGCAGCGCCAACGCTGGTCATCGGATCAGCGAGGTTTGTTGGCCTCTTTGTTGTAGTACGGCGAGCGAGGGCCGCGCAGCATGCCGTTCAAATGCCCGGCAGACAGCAGGCGCTGGCTGGCCAGCCCAGCCATGGGGTGGCTTTCGTCGGTGACCGTGCCCACGATTTGTTTGACGATCGCGGTGATGAGCATGCCAGCCAAGCCACCTTGGTTTTGGTTTTGCTGTTCAGCGGTGCTGGCCTTGGCGGTGCCGGTCCACAGCACTTTGTTGGTTTTCAGATCAACCAAGCGTGCATCTGCGGAGACGGTGGTGTGGCTGTCCAAAAGCACGTAGACCGTGCCGTATTGCGTCATGGTGATGTAAAGCGCTGCATCCGCTCCAAAAATCTCGCGCAATTTGGCCGTGGGCAGTTCGTGTGCGTCTTGGGCCTGTGTGACGCCGTTTTCTTTCAGTGTTTCATCGACCAGCGATACCGGCAACACGTAGTAGCCTGATTCGGCCAATGGAAACGTGACCTGAGACAGCATGCTGTATGGCGCACGGACCTCAGGTGTTTTGTTGACGGGGGGCAGTACCAATATGGACTTGGGGTTGCTGAGTTTGTATTCGGTGTAGTCGTAGGGGACCGAGGGGTTGTTGGCGCAACCACTGAACACCACCACGATCAAAGCAACGGCCACAAGTTTGAGAATGTTTTTCATGTTGGGGTGCTGGGCTTATTGAGATTTGAATTTACGCAGCAAGAAATTCACAAAGGTTTCAGACTCCGGGAATTGTTCTTTTTCGGCTTGCAGGTGCTTCTGAAACCGTGCCAGGTCACCTTGCTTGCCATGCAGCAAGCCCAAGTGGGCTTGGTAACCCGGTGGTGTAGCTTGGCCAGCGGCGCGTATTTTTTGCAAGTCCTCTTCCATGCGCTTGGACTGAGTGTCTAGGCTTTCGCGGTCGCCACGAAAATAGGTGTCGAGGCTTTTCTCGTACCCGTTCCAGCCGTACAGAGTCGGTGGTGCCTTGTTTGTGCAGCCTGTCAGGGCCAGCAGGGTGGTCAGCAGGGCCAGGGTTTTGATGCGGGTGCCCATGCGTGTGTTCGGTTCTGTGTAAAGGCTCATGTTGCGTCTCACAGGGCTGGGCGCCATGCGCCGTTCTCGATACCGCTGACCAAGTTGTTCACGGCGTCGCGGATAGCCAAATCAAGTACCTTGCCGTTCAAGGTAGCGTCATAGCCTGCGGTGCTGCCAAAGCCAATGACTTCGCGTTCGGACAGGCTGTACTCGCCCGCACCTTGCGATGAATACACCACTTCCGAGGTCAGTGTGTTCACGATGTTGAGGTTGACCTTGGCGTAGGCCACCTGCGTTTTGCCCCGACCCAAGATGCCAAACAGTTGGCGGTCGCCCACATCCTTACGACCAAACTCCGTCACGTCTCCAGTGATCACGTAGTCGGCACCTTTGATGTTTTGGCTTTGTTTTTTGAACTTGGCTTCTTGCGTGATCTCGCTCATGACAGAACGGTCAAGCACGTTGAAACGCTGGCTTTGTTGCAAGTGTGTGACCAAGATGGTTTGCGCTTGGCTGCCCATGCGGTCTTCGTTGTTGGAGAAAACGCCGCGCATGAAGGATGAGCGGTTATCGAAGTTGCCCACCGACACAGGCACGCGAACACCCATGTGTGGGCGAGCCGCTGACTCGACTTTTTGGATGGGCAAGGTGCGTGATGCTTCTTGCACGCATGCCGTCAATGTCAGGGCGGCCAAAGAGACCCATAAGAGTTTTTTCATGTCTGTGTGTTCCTCGAAAAGAGGAAATTGTAGACATAAATATTACATATATTAGTTATTAATATTTAAAAAAATTAAAAATAGCATTGGTAGTGCCTGCGGTGTTTTAAAGCCAACCCAGCCATTGCCCCCAAACCAACTGACCCAGATAACGGCTGGGCTACAGCGTGAATGCGCCCGTCATGGTGCAGGCCGACCCATAAAGCCATTGCATGGTTTTTCGATGCCCCTGAATATTGCCTTGAGCTAATGAGCGAAATGACTGGAACAAACATTCATATGCCCAACAGCGATAATTCCCCCAGTTTTTTGGGAGCCACTGTGGATTTGATGCTGTTGTTGAAAGCCGCCGTGATGGGCGTGGTCGAGGGCTTAACCGAGTTCTTGCCGATTTCGTCTACCGGACATTTGATATTGGCCGGGGCCTTGCTGGGTTTTGACGATGACAAAGCCAAGGTGTTTGACATCGCGATTCAGACCGGAGCAATCTTGGCGGTGATCATTGTCTATTGGCAAAAAATCAGTTCAACCGTGCTGTCTTTGCCACGCAGTGTTGACGCGCAACGTTTTGCACTGAATGTGTTCATTGCCTTTGTTCCCGCTGTGATTTTAGGCCTGTTGTTTGGCAAAGCCATCAAGGCCCACTTGTTCACCCCTGCGGTGGTGGCCACCACGTTCATCATTGGTGGGTTCATTATTTTGTGGGCCGAACGGCGACAGGCCAGTGCCGTGCGCATTCAAGAGGTGGAAGACATGCGTTGGCAAGATGCATTGAAGGTGGGATTGGTGCAGTGCCTGGCCATGATTCCGGGCACCAGCCGCAGTGGCGCCACCATCATTGGCGGCATGCTGCTGGGCATGTCGCGCAAAGCCGCCACCGACTTTTCTTTTTATTTGGCGATTCCCACGCTCATAGGCGCGGGGGCTTACAGCCTCTACAAAGAACGTGCCTTGCTCAGCATGGCCGATGCACCGATGTTTGCGGTGGGCTTGTTGTTTTCATTTTTGAGCGCTTGGATCTGCGTGCGCTGGTTGCTCAAATTCATCTCGACCAACAGCTTCGAGGTGTTTGCCTGGTACCGAATTGTGTTCGGCTTGGTCGTGCTGGGCACCAGCGCCACCGGTTGGGTGCGCTGGACCGCCTGATCAGGCCCCGAGGTTGCGCAGCGAGGCCTCGATGGCGGCCGCGGTGGCCAGAGGCTTTTCCATTGGAAACAGGTGGCTGCCGTCCAGCATCATGACGCGACCTTTCACGACTTGGTGTGTGAGTTCGTGACCCACTTGGCGCATTTCAGCTGAGTGGGTGCCGCCGATAAATGCGGCTGGGCGCTTGAGTGGGTGGCGCTTGAGCAAGCTGACCAAGTTGTCGGGCAAGGTGTTGTAGATGGCGGTTTCCACATCGCGGTCAAAGCTCAAGACCCGTTGCCCACCGGCATTGTGCGTGCCGTGTTCAATGTAGTCGCGCAAGACTTGTGGGTCCCACCGTGCAAAGGCTTTTTTGTGCTGAAAGCTCTCCAATGCGCTGGGGGCATCGGGCCAATGGTTGCGGCGTTTTTGGCTGATGCGTCCAGGCGACAACGCGCCCACCAACGTGGTCCGCTTGGCCAATCCCAGTGTGGTGGCCTTCCAGCCGCCCAGCACGGGCGAGTCGATCAACAACACGCCGCGCGCCAACTCGGGGTGCAAGGCGGCGCACATCAAACTGAGCAGCCCGCCCAGCGAGTGACCCACCAGAAAAGCAGGCTCGCCTTGATCTTGTTTGGCGCGTGCGAAATCGGCCAATTGCTGCACCAGATGAGGCCAGTTGTTGGTGACGGGGTACTGTGGGTCGTGCCCCAGCTTGTCGATGGCGTGGATCTCAAACCCGCGCTGGCGCAGGTGGTCAAAGATGACGCTGTAAGTGCCTGCCGGAAAACTGTTGCCGTGCGAAAAAATGATGCGTGCGGCCATCAGATCAGTTTTTCTTCTGGGGTGGTGATCTTCTTCAACAGTGCATTGCGAACGGGGGCCACCATGAGCGGAATGTCGGTTGCACCGCCATGCCACATGGGGTCTTCGATGCTGTCAAACATTTGGCGAAGCTTGTCGCCCCAGCTGCTGCGCAACATCTGGAAGTAGGGGTTGTGCTCGTCGATGCACATGATGCGGTCAGTTTGCAGGCTGCCGGCTTTGTAGACCACCATGTCCAGCGGCAAACCCACCGAGAGGTTTGATTTGAGGGTGGAGTCCATCGAGACCAAGGCGCATTTGGCGGCTTCGTCCAGCGGGGTGTCGGGGGTGATAACGCGGTCGAGGACGGGCTTGCCGTATTTCGATTCGCCAATTTGAAAGTAAGGTGTTTCGTCGGTGGCTTCAATGAAGTTACCGGGCGAATACACCTGAAACAAGCGCATGCCTTCGTCGCCAATTTGGCCACCAAAGATCATGGAAACGTTGAACTCTACACCTGAGGCTTTGAGGGCTGCAGCATCGCGTTCGTAAACCCGGCGTACGGCGGCACCCAGCACGCGGGTGGCGTCGAACATGCTCTTGGCGTTCCAAATGGTGAGGGGCTCGTCTTGGCCGGGCTCGACCAGCTTTTCGATTTGCAGCACTTCGCGCACCGATTGCGAAATGCTCAGATTACCCGCCGACAACAAGGTCATGAAACGGTCGCCTGCTTTTTCGTAAACGATCATTTTTCTGAACGTGCTGATTTGGTCCAAGCCCGCATTGGTGCGGGAGTCTGACAAAAACACCAAACCGGCTCGGGTCTTAACGGCAACGCAATAGGTCATGGCGGAGTGTTCCTTTAATTTTTGGGCAGCATGCGCTGCAGCGCATACAAAGCGTCCAGTGCTTCTCGGGGGCTGAGCGCATCGGGGTTGATTTGAGCCAAGGCCGCTTCGACAGGTGTCGGGCCGGTGGCTTCGGATTCAGGGGGCGCCGCAAACAAATCGACTTGCTGGCGGTTTTGCGTGGCCCCTGCCTCGAGTGCTGTCAGTGCGTGACGTGCGTGCGTCAACACAGCTGCAGGCATGCCAGCCAAGCGGGCCACCTGAACGCCATAGCTTTTGCTGGCGGGGCCGGGTTGCAGCTCGTGCAAGAAGACAATCGACGAACCCGATTCGGCAGCGCTTACATGCATGTTCACCGCAGCCGCGTGCGTGGCCGGAAACTCCGTGAGCTCAAAGTAGTGCGTGGCAAACAAGGCAAAGGCTTGCGTTTTGTTGTGCAGGTGCGTGGCGATGCCGCTGGCCAAAGCCAGGCCGTCAAAGGTTGATGTGCCACGGCCAATCTCGTCCATCAGCACCAAACTGTGGGGCGTGGCGCTGTGCAAAATTTGTGCGGCCTCGGTCATCTCCAGCATGAAGGTCGATTGGGCGTTGGCCAAATCATCTGCAGCCCCAATGCGGGTATGAATCGCATCGATGGGGCCGAGGCGGCAGCTGCTGGCAGGCACATGGCTGCCCATGCTGGCCAGCAACACAATCAGGGCCACTTGCCGCATGTAGGTTGACTTGCCGCCCATGTTGGGGCCTGTGATGATTTGCAAGCGTTGGCGCGGTCCCAGCACCGTATCGTTGGCCATGAAGCTGGCGCCAGACACTTCAGCCAGCCGCGCTTCGACCACCGGGTGACGACCTTGTCGAATTTCAATGCAGGCTTCTTTGGTGAACTCGGGGGCACACCAATTGAGCGTCAGCGCGCGTTCGGTCAGGGCGCACAGCGCATCGAGCGAGGCCATGGCTTGGGCCAAGGCGGTCAGCGCGGGCACATACGGTTGCATTTGATCCAGCAGACTTTCGTACAACCATTTCTCACGCGTCAAGGCCCGCTCTTGCGCCGACAGCGCTTTGTCTTCAAAGGTTTTGAGTTCGGGCGTGATGAACCGCTCAGCGTTCTTCAGGGTTTGTCGGCGGCGGTAATCGTCAGGCACTTTGTCAAGTTGCCCTTGCGTGACTTCGATGTAAAAGCCATGCACTTTGTTGAATTGCACACGCAAGTTGGCAATGCCGGTGCGCTCTTTCTCGCGAGTTTCCAGATCCAGCAAAAAAGCGTCGCAGTGGGTTTGAATGCCCCGCAACTCGTCCAGCTCGGGATCCAGCCCGTCAGCGATGACGCCCCCGTCGCGCACCAATGCGGCGGGCTCTTCGAGCAATGCCATTTGCAACAACTCAGCGCAGTGGGTCGGCGGCGTGAGCCAGCGCGCCATGTCGGCCAACAGCGTACCCGCTTCAGGTTGCATGTTTTGTAACTGCACCGACAGGGCGCCAGCGCGACCCAGCGCATGCCGCAAGGCCACCAGTTCACGCGGACGAACCTGCCGCAAAGCCGTGCGTGCGGTGATGCGCTCGACATCGCTGGCGCCTTTGAGCTGTTCGCGCAAATAGCGCCACGCGCCAGTGCCACTTGGGCCACGCAGCATCGCTTGGGCTTGCAGGCGTTGGCTTGCAATTTGGCGATCACGCGGCGGGCTGAGCAACCAGCTTTTTAGCAAGCGGCTGCCCATGCCCGTCATGCAGGTGTCGAGCAATGCAAAGAGGGTGGGCGAGTGGGTGGCACTTTCACCGCGAAGGGTGTGCGTCAATTCCAGGTTGCGGCGAGTGCTGGCGGGCAGGTCAATCAGCGCATCCGAGCGTTGCACTTGCACCCGCTGCACGTGGGGCAGCGTGCGCCCTTGGGTGTGTTCGGCGTAGGTCAGCAGCGCGGCCGCTGCGGCGTGAGCATCTGTCAGGGTGTCGGCGCTCCAAGCGGCCAGTGAAGCGGCTTGCAGCTGCTCGAGCAATTTGCGTTGGCCCAGTCCCGCGTCAAACTGGAAGTCGGGGCGCAGGGCCAAGGCCCAAGTGCCTCGGCCTGCGGTTTTGAGGTTGCGAAGTTTTTGCTCAAACGTGGCGGTGATGCCGGCGCTAGCCAACAACTCGCTGGGGCTGATGCGGTCAATCCAGTCCGCCAATTCGTCTTGCGCGCATTCGGCCAAATGCACCACACCCTGCGTGACACTGAGCCACGCGAGGCCACAGCGGTTTTTGCCGGCCTGGTGCACGGCCAGCAATATGGCTTCGCTCTTGTCTGACAGCAGCTCGCTGTCGGTCAAAGTGCCGGGCGTGACCACGCGCACCACCTTGCGCTCTACCGGGCCTTTGGAAGTGGCGACATCGCCCACTTGCTCGCAAATGGCCACCGATTCGCCCAATTTGATGAGACGGGCCAAATAGGTTTCAACTGAATGAAAAGGCACGCCCGCCATGAGGACGGGCTCGCCTGCTGACTGGCCGCGTCGGGTGAGCGTGATGTCCAGCAGCCCCGCGGCTTTTTCGGCGTCGCTGTAGAACAACTCGTAAAAGTCGCCCATGCGGTAGAACACCAGCGTGTCAGGAAACTCCGCCTTGATGCCCAGGTACTGGGCCATCATGGGGGTGTGGGCACTCAAGTCGAGCGCAGACATGGCTTAGAACGGAGCGTCTTTGGCGTCAGCGCCGTGGGCCGGGTCGGCGGCGACTTCGGCTTCGGCTTCGGCTTCGGCTTCGGCTTCGGCTTCGGCTTCGGCTTCGGCTTCGGGCACATCGCTGTCTGAGGCGCGCTCGCGGCTCAGGGTTTCAACAGCGGCGCGCACCGCTGCTTTGTCACCGGCGCTGGCAAATTTGCTGTATTTGCCCAGAATGGTGACCAGCTGGCCGTAAATGCGCGGCGCGCCGGCCAAGCATTCTTTTTGTTCCAAGAAGTCAGATTCACCTGTGAAGTTGCCAATCAGGCCGCCGGCTTCGGTGACCAACAGCGAGCCTGCAGCGACGTCCCAGGGCGAGAGGCCTGTTTCAAAAAAGCCGTCGGTAAATCCTGCCGCCACATAGGCCAAGTCCAATGCGGCGGAGCCTGGGCGGCGCAAACCCGCAGTGCGTTGCATCACGTCGCCCATCATGCGCAGGTATTGGTTGAAGTTGTCGCCCTTGCGGAAGGGAAAGCCGGTGGAAATGATGCACTCTTGCAAGCGAATGCGTTTGCTCACGCGCAGGCGTCGGTCGTTCATGAACGCGCCACGGCCTTTGGTGGCGGTGAACAGGTCGTTGCGAGTGGGGTCGTAAATGACGGCTTGCTCGATCTTGCCGCGCACTTGCAGGGCAATGCTCACGCAATAAACAGGGAAGCCGTGAATGAAGTTGGTCGTGCCGTCCAAGGGGTCAATGATCCAGATGTGGTCAGCGGTTGGATTGCCATGCGTGCTGCCAGACTCTTCAGCCAAGATGCCGTGGTCAGGGTAGGCGGTCAGCAAGGTTTCGATGATGACTTTTTCACTGGCATGGTCGATCTCGGTCACGAAGTCGTTGACTTGTTTTTGCGAGATGCGAACCGCTTCAACGTCAAGCGCAGCACGGTTGATGATGGCGCCAGCGGCGCGTGCAGCCTTGATGGCCACGTTGAGCATGGGGTGGAGATTGGACGACATAAATTGTGTGAAGAACCAGATTGGCCACCGCACGATCACGGAGGCGAAGCGCGCATTTTCTCATGAAAAGCCAGGCCTACCGGGGTCAGGTAGGCCAGAGTTTCATTTCACGGTGTAAGTCAGCGCCGCAAAACCCGAAACTTGGCTTGAGCGGCTCACCAAGGGGCTGTTGGCGATGGCCTTGTCCAAATGCCGGTAGCGGGTTTGCAATTGCAAGGCCCATGGACCGCTGATGGGCACGGAGGCTTGCAAACTGACCATCGGGGAGATGGAGGCGCCGGGCTGGTAGGCCGTCAAGCCCGTGGCCGTGGCTTGCGCGGCACTGATGCCGTAGAGATGGCGCACATAGTCTGCGGATCGGTACTGCAAACCCAGTTGAGGGTACAGCTTGACCGTGCCCATGTCCAATTGGCCGGCCCAGTTGATTTCACCAAACTGGCCCGCCGATTGGGGTTCGTACATGGCATAAGCAAAAAGGCCGCCCATGGCGGTGCGCTGGAAAGTGCCAATCCCAATGGGCATGGGGGTGCTGCGATCGTCAGCGGCGGGGTGGGCGGTTTTGGCCGACTTGAAGCCTTCTGTGGTCACCCGCAATGCCAGCTCGAGGTGGCCTGTGCCCAGGGGCATGGCCTTAAAACCCAGTGTGTCCACGCGGGCAAAAAAGTGACCCATGTCGCCATAGACATAAGGCAGCACAGTGGTGGTTGACTTGGCGCCACTCAAGATGGACTGAGAGGTGGTCACCATGCCGCCAATTTCGCCCACAAAACGCTCGGGCGCAGGGGTTTGGGCGGCAGCCAGCAAGGGGACCAAGGAAACGAGAGAGAAAATTGATAATTTCATTTTGATACTCCAAAACTAATATTAATGGATGAACCCGGTCTGCGCCAGAGGTGCGCATCTTGACACAGGTGTGGACCCGAAAACCTCCGAAACGGGCCGCCCACAAGGGGCCAAACGCGGCTTGCGCACAGAAAATCGGAGTGTGAGGCCATGCGGCCAGTTTCAGCATGGACAATTGGGGCATGAAAACCCGTTTCATCCTGATAGAAACCAGCCATGCCGGCAACGTGGGCGCCGCCACCCGGGCCATGAAAGTCATGGGCTTTGACGATTTGGTGTTGGTATCGCCGCGTTGGCCCAATGTGTTGCGCAAAGAAGAAACCATTCAAAGAGCGAGTGGCGCCAACGACGTGTTGGCCAAAGCCCGCGTGGTCTCCACGCTTGAAGAAGCGCTGGACGGCGTGACCCATTTGTGCGCCACCGCCATGACGCCGCGCGACTTTGGGCCCCCCACACGATCGCCTCGTGAGCACTTTGCCGAGTTGACGCAGCCCGGCGCACCCGAGCAGAGTGTGGCGTTTTTGTTTGGCTCAGAGCGTTTTGGCATGAAAAACGAAGACGTTTACCGTTGCCATGTGGCGCTGTCGATTCCCACCCATCCGCAGTTTGGCTCGCTCAATTTGGGCTCGGCTATTCAGGTGGTGGCTTACGACTGGCGGGTGGCCTTGGGTGGATTTCCGGTGCAAGACGCGGTACCGCCCACAGACAAAGCCGATGCGCAGCAAGTGTCTGGCATGTTGACGCATTTTGAGCAAGCCTTGACCGAGATTGGTTTCTTGGACCCCGCCGCGCCCAAGAAACTCATGCCCCGACTGAACCAGTTGTTCAACCGGGCCGATTTGAGTTTGGAAGAAATCCACATCCTGCGCGGGGTGGCCAAAGCCATGATTCAGACCGCCGCTGGCAAGCGATAGACTTGGGACCTATGTTTTCACGACTTCGCTCCGACATTCAGTGCATTCTTGATCGCGATCCTGCGGCACGCACCGCTTGGGAGGTGTTGACCTGCTACCCCGGCTTGCACGCTTTGGTGCTGCACCGTCGTGCGCATTGGTGCTGGAACCATGGGTTCAGGTGGTTGGGGCGCTTCATCTCTCATGTGTCTCGGGGTTTGACCGGCATTGAAATTCACCCGGGTGCCAAGATAGGCGAGCGGGTCTTTTTTGACCATGCCATGGGCGTGGTGGTGGGTGAAACCGCCGAAATTGGCGACGGCTGCACGATTTACCAAGGCGTGACTTTGGGTGGCACCTCTTTGTACAAAGGCATTAAACGCCACCCGACGCTGGGCAAAGATGTGGTGGTGAGCGCTGGCGCCAAAGTGTTGGGTGGCTTTGTGGTGGGCGATGGCGCCAAGATTGGCAGCAACGCCGTGGTCATCAAGCCTGTTCCTGCAGGTGCTACCGCTGTGGGTATTCCAGCCCGAATCATTCCCTCAAAAACTGGCGAGAGCGCTGACGTCTCGGGCACCGACCGCAAGTTCTCGGCCTATGGCATCACACAAGAGGATGACCCTGTCAGCCAAGCCCTGCGCGGCCTGATCGACCATGCGGCCGGCCAAGAACACCAAATCGCCATGATTTGGCAAGCACTCGAACAGTTGTGCGCGCAGCAATCGGTGCAAATGCCCGGCGATGCCGCGACCAGCGAAAAGTTTGAGGCTGAAAAGTTCAACCAGTTGCTGGGCAAATAAGCGCTTTCAGTCGCGCGCTTCAATGTGGTGACTTTATTCTGATCGCTTGATTCTGATTGCTCGATTTTGAGCCAGCCTCAATGATTCAAGAATCACTGGGCAGGGTCGCAGCCGCCGCCATCAAGGCTTTGCGTCGCTCGTGCAAACTGCGCCAGCGTTGCTGAGCCTCCGGGTCTTGCCCAGAACTGGCTTGGGTGAGGGCTTCGGTCTCGAGTTGTTTCAGACGGTCGATCATCAACAAGTTGAGCAGTCGGCGCAGCTCTTGCCTGGCCTCTTGTGGGTCGGGCGGCGTGGCTTCTTCGCTGCCTGCAATTGCGTTCAATTTGTCTTGTGCCATCCAGCGGGTGGCTTCTTCTGCAAAAGACTGACCCGCCATCAGGTCGCGCAAGGTGGACCAACCCAAAGCCCCTTGCTCATGAAACTGCGACTCCAGCCACGCAAACAAGGGCCCATGCGGATCGGGCAGGGCGCACAGCATGGCGTGGTCTTCGCTGGCCAAAGACTCCCAAAGCGCCATGTTGCCCAGCAGCAGGCGCGCTGCATGGTCGGCCCGACTGGCCGGCACCGTGCGTGGTCCGGTGTAGACCGGGGGTTGCTCGCGCTTGAAGCGGTTGTTGCCAAATTTGCTGTTGGGTGTCCAAGGGGTATTTTTGCGTTGCCATGTCGGGTTGCCGCTGGCATATGCGCCTTCACTGGCCCATGACGGGGGCTCGCTGAATGGGCCCTCAAATGGGGATGGCTCATTCAAGGCACTGACAGCCGCGTTCAAGCCTGCGGCGTTGCCAGTTGCGGTTGAAGCAGGGACGGGGTTGTGGCCGCGCCCACCGTTGCTGGCAAAGCGTTGGTCGCTCGCGGCTTGTTGGCTCCAGAGTTTTTCGAGGCCAGAGGTCTCGAGCTGAATCAGTTGCGCCAGCTCGGACAGCAATTGCTGCTTGAGCGCCCCCTCGGGTAGCCATTGCCAAAGGGGACGGGCTTGGCTTGACAGGCGTGCGCGCCCTTCGGCGGTTTGCAAGTCGCAGTCAGCACTGGCCGCTTCTATCAAGAAACGTGACAACGGCATGGCTTGCTTGATTTGCTCAGCAAAGGCGTCTTGACCGAACTCGCGCACATAGCTGTCGGGATCGTGCTCGGCAGGCAAAAACAAAAACTTGATGCTGCGCACATCGGTGGCATAGGGCAAGGCCCCGTCGAGGGCTTTGCGCGCGGCGCGGCGGCCTGCGCTGTCGCCATCAAAACTGAACACCACCGAGTCGGTGAAGCGAAATAGTTTTTGCACATGGTCAGGGGTACAGGCGGTGCCCAAGGTGGCCACGGCGTTGGCAAACCCCAATTGGGCCAGCGCCACCACATCCATATAACCTTCGGTCACCAGCACGTAGCCCGCACTGTGCAAGGCTTCGCGGGCTTCATAAAGACCATACAGTTCGCGCCCTTTGTGAAACACGGGTGTTTCGGGTGAGTTCAGGTATTTGGGCGTGCCGTTGCCGATGACGCGACCCCCAAAGCCGATGCACTCGCCTTTGATGTTGCGGATCGGGAACATGATGCGGTCGCGAAATCGGTCGTAGCGTTTTTCATCTTCTTCATTGACGATGACCAAGCCACTTTCCGCCAACAAAGGGTCATCGTATTTGGGAAAGATGCTGGCCAATGACCGCCAGCCTTCGGGGGCATAACCGAGTCCAAAACGCTTGGCAATTTGGCCCGACAAGCCACGGCCTTTGAGGTAGTCAATGGCGCGAGGGGTTAACTTGAGTTGCTCGCGGTAGGCGTCACCGGCTTTTTCGAGCACATCGCTCAGGCTGTCTTGTTTGGCCTTTTGGGCAGCAGCTTTGGCCCGGTCTTCGGGGGATTGTTGTTCTTCTGGCACTTGCATGCCGGTTTGCTGGGCCAAGTCTTTCACCGCTTCGATGAAGGTCATGCCCGCGTGTTCCATCAAGAAACCAATTGCGTTGCCGTTTTTGCCGCAACCAAAGCAATGGAAAAACTGTTTGGTGGGGCTGACGCTGAAACTGGGGGATTTCTCGCCATGAAAAGGGCACAGGCCCATGAAATTGGCGCCGCCTTTCTTGAGTTGCACGTATTTGCCCACGACTTCGACCACGTCGATGCGCGACAACAACTCCTGAATGAAAGACTGGGGGATGGCCATAGGGCTATTTTCGCCGATTAGGGGCCACCTCAAGCGGGTGACGGCAGGGCTTTCAAGACAAACCTGGGTGGTCGGGGGTTAGCCCGTGACGGCTTCAGGTGATGTCAAAGGCGTGGGTGCCAAATTGGCCCGCCCGCCGATCGGCAAAGTAATGTTCGAGGGTTTCTTTCACAGTTCTAAAAGCCAACTCTTCCCAGGGAATGTCGGCTTCGCTGAACAAGCGGGCTTCCATGGTTTCGTGGCCGGGGTCGAATTGGTCGCTGGTCAGTCGGGCTCGGTAGTACAGATGAACTTGGCCCACGCGGGGCACACTCATCACTGTGAACAGGTCTTCCATGATGAACTGCGCGCCGGCCTCTTCTGTCGTTTCGCGGGCCGCACCCTCTGAGGTGGTTTCGCCCAGTTCCATGAAGCCTGCGGGCAAGGTCCATTTGCCTTTGCGGGGTTCGATGTTGCGTTGACACAAAAGCACTTGGTCTCCCCAGCAGGGCACTGTGCCCACCACATTCAAGGGGTTTTCGTAGTGCACGGTGTTGCAGACGGTGCAAATGGCCCGCAGCTTGGTGTCGCCGTCGTCCGGCAAGCGGCGGTCGACAGGAGCGCCGCATTGTCGGCAATGGCGAATGGTGCGGTCAAACATCATGGCGAAGATGAGTGGGTTGAGGTGCAGGAACGGTCATGGATGAAAGAGAGTCTAACCATTTCGATCAAAAAAAACGCCTCCAGAGGGGATTGCTCTGGAGGCGTGCAGGTCTCTTGGGTTGGCGCCCGATCAGGTCAGGTATTGGATCAAGAACAGCGAGATCCCCGGGAAGAACAACAGCAACAACGTGCGCAGGGTGTCGCTGATCAAGAAGGGCATGATGCCTTTGTAGCTTTCGCTCAGGGGCACGTCTTTGGCCATGCCATTGACCACATACACGTTCAGGCCAACGGGTGGCGCGAGCATGCCAAAGCCCACAGTCATGAGCACCATGATGCCGAACCAAATGGCGGTGTGTTCGGGCGTCATGCCGAAATCGAGCTTCATGATGATGGGGAAAAAGATGGGGATCGTCAGCAGCAACATCGACAGCTCATCCATCACTGCGCCCAGCACCACATACAGCAGCAAGATGCCAGAGACCACCATCAGGGGCGCCAGGTTCATGGACACCACCATTTCAGCCAGTTGGGCGGGCACTTGCGTGCGCGCCAACGAGGCGTTCATCACATCGGCCCCCATGAAAATCATGAAGATCATGGCCGCACTCAGCGCCGTGGCGTGGAAGCAATGCAAAAACTTGTCCCAGGTCAGTTCGCGTTTCAGCAAGGCCGCCAAAAAGGTGGATGCTGCGCCTACAGCCGCACCTTCGGTGGGGGTGAAGAAGCCGGCGTAAATGCCGCCAAACACGACCACAAAGATCGTGGCAATGGGCAAGATGCCTTTGAGCGACTCGAAGGTCAGCTCTTCGCGGTCTTCTTGGTCTGGCGCTTGGCCTGGCACCACGCGCACATAAATCGCAATGGCCACCATGTAGCCGACCATCGCGATGAGGCCCGGCATCATGGCTGCGGCAAACAACTTGGCGATGTTTTGTTCGGTCAAGATGGCATAAATCACCAAGGGCACCGAGGGCGGAATCAGGATGCCCAAAGTGCCACCGGCGGCCAGTGTGCCTGTAGACAAGCGGCCAGAATAACCATGACGCTTCATCTCGGGCAAGGCCACGCCAGTGATGGTGGCGGCCGTGGCCACAGACGAGCCACAGATCGCGCCAAATGCGCCGCAGGCCAGCACGGCGCCCATGGCCAAGCCACCTTTGAATCGGCCCATGACCGCGGCCGCAAACTGGAACAGCGCTTTGCTGATGCCGCCCTGAGTGGCAAAGTGCCCCATCAAGATAAACAAGGGGATGACCGACAGGTCGTAGTTGGCCAAGCGGGCAAAGGCCAGGTTGTTCAGGAAGTTCAAGAAAGGCGAGACGCCGGACTGCAAAATAAAGCCGACAGAGCCAGCCAAAAACATGGCGCCCGCAATGGGCACGCGCACCACCATCAGCACCAACATGATGCAGAAAATCAACAAAGCCAAAGTGATCGGGGTCATGCTGCGGCCTTGCTGGGGTTGTTAAATACGGCGAGTGTTTGCAGGGCTGCAATCAAGGCACTGATACCAAAAGGAATGCACATGCTGGTGAAAACAATCCAGTCCGGAAAGCCCAGCAACATGGAGGCGCCCAGGGTTTCTTTGGCATTGATGGCAGCGGCGCCGCAGCGCCATGACAGCAAGACAAAAATCACGGTCATGAAGAAGTCACCCAAACGATCCAACTTGAAGTTGGTGGACTCGCTGCATTTGGAGGTGAAAAAATCCACGATGATGTTTTCGCGCTTGAGCTGGCACAAAGGCATGAACAAGGCAATCGCTGCACCCGCGCCCACCCCGGTGAGCTCAAAATCACCAATCAAGGCAGAGTCAAAGAAGTTGCGTCCAATCAGGCTGTAGCAGGTCATCAGCATCAGTGCGGTCATGACCAGGCCGCCCAATATGCTGCAGAAGCGAGCCAGGCGCTCCAGTGAATTTGAAAACATCATGGTGAGGTGCGGCAGACGGGAAATCGAAAATTCTAGTGTCGGTGGGGCAGTATGAAGCCATGCCTTTGTGCGTTCGAAAAAAGAGCAGGGCGGTCCCTGCTCTTTGCTCAGTTCAAGCCCACCTTATTTGGTGTATTGCTTGATCAGGTCGGTGGCGGTTTGCAGCATGCCTTTGCCGTCCATGCCTTTGCCGGTCATCTCGGCCACCCACGCATCGTCCAACGCGTCGGTGGCTTTCTTCCACTTTTCCAATTCAGCTTTGGGGATGATGCTGATTTTTTGGTTGGCAGAAGCTTCAAAGACTTTCTTGCCGGGCACGTCATGTCCGGCTTGGGTTTTGCCCATGAAAGCAGACAGTTCGCGACCCGAGTTTTTGTCGATGACCGCTTTCAAATCGGCAGGCAGTGAGTCGTACTTGGCCTTGTTCATGGGCACCACAAACACGGTGGTGTACAGGGCGTTGTAGCTGCGGTCGGTTTCGGCGGTGAAGTTGGTCAACTCGTTGACCTTCAGGCCAGGCGCGACTTCGTAAGGAATCACAGCACCGTCGATCACGCCTTTGGACAACGCTTCGGGCACTTGCGGCACGGGCATGGCCACTGGGGTGGCACCCATCATCGCCACCATCTTGTTGACTTGGCGAGTGGGCGCGCGAACTTTCAAACCCTTCAGGTCGGCCATGGTCTGGACGGCTTTGGTCTTGGTGTAAATGTTGCCTGGGCCGTGCACGTGGATGGCCAACATCTTCACGTCTTTGTAGTCGTCTTGCGCATATTTTTGGGCAAAGTCCCATGCCGCGCGGCTGGTGGCTTCGGCATTGGTCATCATGAAGGGCAACTCGAACACTTCCAACTTGGCCAGTTTGGGGGTGTAGGCCTGCAAAGTCCAAGCCACGTCGACAACGCCATCACGTGCTTGTTCATACAGTTGCACAGGCGTGCCGCCGAGTTGCATGGAGGGGAAGATCTCGCACTTCAGGCGGTCTTTAGAGTCGCGTGCAATGTTCTTGCACCATTCGCCCAACATGGTGGTGTGCTGAATGGTTTGAGGGCCCAAGAAATGGTGCACCTTAAGGGTGATGGTCTGGGCTTGAACGCCAAAGCCAGCGGCCATCAGGCCCATGGCCAGAGCAGATTTTTTCAAAAATGGGGTCATTCGAGGTCTCCTGTTGTTTGATAAAAATGACATAGTAAACCAACCGATGGGTCGGTTTATGGGTCTAAACATGAATTATGTTGCAAGATTTTCAGATTGAATGTAGGGTTAACGCCAATTTTTTGGCTAATTTTGCACTTTTGTTCATTAAGTGATCTTGACTTTGAGCGGCTCCAAGCCGGCCACATGGCCGACCAACAGGTCGCCCGCCACCACGGCGGCCACGCCTTCGGGGGTGCCGGTGTAAATCAGGTCGCCAGGCTGAAGCTCCCAAGCGGCCGACAAATGTGCGATGGTTTCGGCCACGTTCCAGATCAATTTAGACACTTGGCTGCGCTGGCGGTCGGCGCCGTTGACTTGCAAGCTGATCTCGGCCTGGTTCACATTGCCTACTTGAGCCAAGGGCGTGATCGGGCCGATGGGGGCAGAGTGGTCAAAGGCTTTGCCGATGCACCAAGGGCGGCCTTGTTTTTTCATCTCGTTTTGCAAATCACGCCGCGTCATGTCCAGCCCCACGGCATAGCCGTAAATGTGCTGGGTCGCTTGCGCTTCAGATATGTTGCGGCCCCCTTGACCAATGGCCACCACCAATTCGATTTCGTGGTGCATGTTTTGGGTCAGGCTGGGGTAGGGCATGTGGCCGGTTTGCCCCGCCTCAACCACCACCAAGCTGTCGGTGGGCTTCAAAAAAAAGAAAGGGGGCTCGCGCCCGGTGAAGCCCATTTCTTTGGCGTGTTCTTCGTAATTGCGACCCACACAGTAAATGCGGTGCACAGGAAAGCGGTCGGTTTGGCCGAGAACTGGAACAGAAACGGTGGGCGCTGGAGGAAAAACAAAACTCATGAATCACTTTCAATAAAGGCGCTGAAGCCCTGCGGGGGCAACTATTTGCTAAGTGCGCTTACTATAGAAGTCTGTCGCAACCCCGTGACTGGTGATAACCCTGTATGGAATGGAGAGCACCCCGAATGGCCCCCCGATTTGATGTGAATGCTGCGCCCGGACATTTGATTCGGCGCGCGCACCAAATCTCTGTGGCCATCTTCAATGCGCATTTGGCTGCAGCCGATGTCACGCCCGTTCAATTTGCCATTCTGAATGCGTTGCAAAACAAACCCGGTGTGGACCAAATCACTTTGGCAAAGCATGTGGCGTTTGATCCCGCCACGTCGGGCTCGGTGATCGGCCGGCTGGAAAGCAAGGGTTGGGTTGAGCGGCGTGCCGATGAGGTCGATCGCCGTCGCAAACTGCTGGTGCTGACGCCTCAGGGCTTGCAGGCCTTGCAAGGCATGCACGCCGCGGTCACGGCGGTGCAGGCAGAAATATTGGCACCTTTGCCCTTGGCCGAGCAGGCGCAGTTCATGCAGTTGCTCACGCAGTTGGTGGCGGGTCACGAGCAGGGCGAGGGCTGAGCTTCTCGAGCTTAAAGCCAGCCCATTTGGCAGCAGGTCAGGCCGACTTGGTGGCCAATTCAAAATGCTCCACATGGGGCGGAGCCGCAAAGAATGGGCCCACAATGGCGCGCCACTCGGTGAACAAGGGCGATTGGCGAAAGCCCACCGTGTGGTCTTCTAAGGTGTCCCAAAAAATTTGCAACACATAGCGCTCCGGGCTTTCAATGCCGCGGTTCACTTTGGCGCCTTGAAACCCCTTGGCACGACTGGCCACGGTGTTCAAGCCATGTTCGATGGCTTTTTCAAAGTCGGCTTGTTGGCCGGGATGAATGCGGATGTCGGCAAGTTCGAGAATCATGGTGAAGATCTGTGAAAGTGGGTTTGTGATGGGGGTGATGCGGGGCTCAACCTTAACGCAAATGCGACGCGGCTGAAGTGTTTGATGGGGGGCGAGAGGCATGCCAGACCATTGCGGCAAACAACACCGACACCACCGCCAATGCCGCGGTGCTGGTGATCCAAAACGTGTCCACGCTGGCGCGCATGGGCCACACCGAGCCTCCGCCTTGGTAGGCCCAAAGATAGCCCCCATACAAACCCACACCCCACAGCAGCGCGGTGTAAATCAGCAAGGGCCGCAAGGTGATGCGGTAGCAACGCAGCACAAAAGCACAAACGGCCTGCACAGCATCAGCCAAGTGATAAAGCGCCACCCAGGCCAACCAGACACTGGCTGCTTGCACCACTTGGGCATCGTTGCTGAAGGCTTGGGCCACCACTTCGCGTCCCATGTACAACAGGGCAGCGCCGATCAAGGCTGCACCTATCGCCAAGACAATGCCAAGGCCAGCGGCGCGGCGGGCTTTGGGTGCTTGACCGGCCCCAATCCAATATCCCGTGCGGGCGCTGCTGGCAATGCCCAAGGCCAGCGGCACCATGTACAACAGGGCGGCCAAACTGGCTGCAATTTGGTGACTGGCCAAGGCCACTGCACCCAAGCGCGCTATGAACAAAGCCATCAAGGTGAACGAGGTGACCTCGACCATGATCGACAAACCGGCGGGAATGCCCAGCCCCAAAAAGCGCCGAATGACGGGCCAATTGGGTTTTTCGGGCCACCGCCACAAACCATAGGGTTGGTAAATGTCTTGAGTGCGCAGCAGCCACAAGCCGGCCAGCAGCATGAGCAGGTTCACCGCCAAAGTGGCCCACGCGCAACCGACCACCCCCATGCCTGGCACTCCAGGTACACCAAAGGTCAGGGCGTAAGACAAAGGCACCTTCACCAACAAAGCACCTGCCTGCAACCAAGTCACCAAGCGGGGCAGACCCAAACTCTGGTTCAGCGTGCTGTACATGCGAAACATCAGCGAGGGCACCAGCGCCATGGCCAAGATGCGCAGATAAGCCCGCACATCGGGCCACAGTTCTGTGGGCACTTCGGTCAGCGAAAGCCAAACTTCTGGAAACCACAAGCCACCGATGCCCAACACCGCAGCCCCTGCGGCGATGTAAAGCGCTTGCCTGACGGCGCGCCCCAACTCGGCATGGCGTCCGCCGCCATGCAGCTCAGCCCAAGCGGGTAGCAATGCCTGCATCAAGCCGTTCAAGGCGACGTAAATGCTGATGTAAATCGACGAGGCCAGTGACAACACGGCCAAAGCCTGTGGGCTGTAGCGTCCAGCAATCAAAGTGTCAGCAATGCTGAACGACATCACCGCCAGTTGTCCCACCAGCACGGTGCCTGCATGGCGGGCGATGATGCGCAACTCGGACATGGGTCAGTTTTGCGGCGGCGTGGCTGACAAGGGCAAGCCGGTGGCCGGTTGGTAAATGACCCAGGTTTCTGTTTTGTCGGTCGGACGTTTGATGGCGGTGACTTCCATCCAGCCCAAAGCGTCGATTTTTTCAGACCACACGCCTTGATTGACTTTGTCGACAACCAACCAGTTGCAATCGGCTTGCGGGGCTTGCAGGGGCTTTAACTTCACATTGGCGTGGTAAGTCAAAGCCGTGCCCTGTGCTTTGTTGATGCCGGCATATTGCATGCACATCGTCGGCCCCGTGACGCGCGTGACTTTTTGAACCAGTGGCGCATAGCTGCGGGCGTAATCGAGCAGCGGCAACCACAAGGTGGTGAGCAACAACCAACACAGCACGGCACCGCCCGCTGGCAACACCAAACTCTTCCAAATGGCAGCGCGGTGGTAGCCCGTGCGCCAGCGCACCAAGGCCGCCCAAGCCACGGTGGCCAATATGGCCACAGCCGTGATGCCGATTGAAAATTCGGGCACAAACTCAGGGGCCAAGCGGGTCACGTTGGCGGCTGTTTTGGCGGGTGTGCCGGTTTGCATGGCCACCCAGACCACCCAAATGATAAGCGCACAGGCACTGAAAAAAAGCAACGTGAACCAGTCGATCAAGGCCCCCAAGCTGCGTTTGAGTGTGGGCAGCGCCAAGGCCGCCAAAGTGGCCACAGCAGGTAAAGCCGTTAAGAGTGCGCGGTCTGTCAACCCCGTGAACCACGTTGCGCCCACGGTGACCAAGGCAAACCACAAGGGCAAGGCCAAGTGCAAAAAGCGCCAACCTTGCGACAGTTGACCGCGCCACCGCCACAACGACCAGAGCGCCAACGGCCATGCGGGCCAGGTGAACCAAGCCATCAGTTTGGCCAAGACGTGCACATCGCCGATGCGGTGCGGCACCACACGCCAGCGCCACAAATCGAGCGCACCTGCAGTGGTGATGCACACCAAACAAATCAGGCCCAACAGACCCCAGTCCAGCATGCGCAAACGTTGATGCGTGGGGTCGGCTTGCGCAGTTGCGCGCAGCAATGCACCGCCGATGCCCAGCCACAGCGCCACAGCGGGGGCGCCCGAAAGCGTTAGCCCCAACATGCTGACCGCCACTGCCAGCAGGCTTTGCAGGCGGTGCCGCCCCGAAGTGGCCAAGCCAAAGAACAACAAGGCC
This sequence comes from Pseudomonadota bacterium, assembly GCA_046047055.1. Lineage (GTDB taxonomy): Bacteria > Pseudomonadota > Gammaproteobacteria > Burkholderiales > Burkholderiaceae_C > Limnohabitans_A. The sequence goes on from JBJOIR010000030.1 coordinate 22,315, forward strand.
GTGAAGAAAAGCTGCGTGAGCGCGGGCGAGGTTTCGTGCGACAACTGCGCCAGACCCAAACAAGCCAACAGGGCCAACAAGCCGCCATCGGCCATGGCGCGGGCGTAGTCTGCTGGTTGGGCCTCACCCCCAAAAGCAAAGGCCACCGGTTGCGCGGAGGGGTGTCGGGTCAAGGCATAAACCGCGTACCAAGTCGCGGCCAAGGTCCCGGTCAACATCGCCACAAAGGGCAAGCGGGCAAACAAAGCCTCGAGGCCCACGGGAGCCCATTGCACAAACAAAGCGCCCAGCCAATAAGGCAACAACGCCAACTGGGGATCGGGACTGCCCAGCACAGTGGGTTGGAGCCATTGGGTGAAATTGGCGCTGGAGGCTTGTGCCAACTCCAACATGTAGCCAAAGGCTTCGATGTCTTGCGACTTCCAAGGTGTGCGCCCCAAAAAACCGGGCAACACATAGGCCGCGCACAACAGCAGCAAGGCCAGACGGGGCAGTCGGCGCACGGCGCTTTGCGCAACAATGGCGGGGCTGGGTTGGTTCACGGCTTAAATGGACATCAGGTCGTTGGAGGCAGTCGGTGACGGTTGGCGCGCAAGTTCACCATTGAAAAAGGGCAGGCCGGTTGCCCGGGCTGCCCTTGACTGACACCAAACAGGGATTATTTGGTGACGGTGGTCTTGCCAAAACGGTTGCGGAATTTTTCCACGCGACCGCCCATGTTGTCGACCGACTTTTGTGTGCCGGTGTAGAAGGGGTGCGACTCGCTGGTCGTATCCAATTTGTACAGGGGCAACTCGCGACCGTCTTCCATGGTGATGGTCTCTTTGGTGTTAGCGCATGAACGTGTCACGAACTTGAAACCATTGGACATGTCTTGGAAGCAAATTTCACGGTAGTTGGGGTGAATGCCTTCTTTCATGGGGAAATCCTTTTATTTTCGCTACGGTAGCCACACCACGGCCTATCCGAGTGCACTTTCCGCAAAACCTGTCAATTATAGGGTATCAACCGCCTCGACGCATCATGTCGAAGAATTCGGAGTTGTTCTTGGTCGCTTTCATGCTCTTCAAGACCATTTCCATGGCTTCAATTTCGTCCATGTTGTACATGAATTGACGCAAGATGCGGGTTTTTTGCAGTACTTCTGGCTGGAGAAGCATCTCTTCGCGGCGGGTGCCACTGCGGTTCAGGTTGATGGCCGGGAACACGCGTTTTTCGTACAAACGGCGCTCCAAGTGAATTTCGCAGTTGCCGGTTCCCTTGAATTCTTCAAAGATGACCTCGTCCATACGGCTGCCGGTGTCCACCAAAGCGGTGGCAATGATGGTCAAGCTGCCGCCTTCTTCCACGTTGCGAGCCGCACCGAAGAAACGCTTGGGGCGTTGCAAGGCGTTGGCATCTACACCGCCCGACAACACCTTGCCTGACGATGGGACCACGTTGTTGTAAGCCCGAGCCAGACGGGTGATGGAGTCCAACAAAATCACCACGTCTTTTTTCAATTCAACCAAGCGTTTGGCTCGCTCAATCACCATTTCGGCGACGTGCACGTGGCGTGAAGCGGGTTCGTCAAAGGTGGAAGAAATCACTTCGCCGCGCACGCTGCGCTGCATTTCAGTCACTTCTTCAGGTCGCTCATCGACCAACAAGACCATCAGGTGGACATCGGGGTAGTTGGCGGTGATGGCATGGGCAATCTGCTGCATCATCACGGTCTTGCCCGACTTGGGCTGCGCCACGATCAGGGCACGCTGGCCGCGGCCCAATGGCGCAATGATGTCGATCACGCGGCTGGTGATGTTTTCATCGCCCTTGATGTCGCGCTCCAAACGCATCTGTTCTTTGGGGAACAGGGGCGTCAAGTTTTCAAACATCACCTTGTGTTTGTTGTTCTCGGGCAAGTCGCCATTGACTTGGTCGAGTTTGGTCAAAGCAAAGTAACGCTCACCGTCTTTGGGAATCCGCACTTCGCCCTCGATCATGTCGCCCGTGTGCAAGTTAAAGCGGCGCACCTGGCTGGGGCTGATGTAGATGTCGTCGGTGCTGGCGGTGTAGCTGGAGTCGGGGCTGCGCAAAAAACCAAACCCGTCAGGCAAGATTTCGAGCACGCCATCGGCGAACACCTGCTCACCCGCTTTGGCGCGCTTTTTGATGATGGCAAACATCAGCTCCTGTTTGCGCATACGACCGGTGTTCTCGATCTCGAGCGTGTCGGCTTGCTTCAGGAGTTCGGACACATGAAGTGCCTTGAGTTCATTCAAATGCATGGGAATTGGCCTGTGTCGAAGCGGTCTTGATATCGACCGTTTTCAGATAACCGAGTGGAAATATTTAGAGTCGGAGAGCGCCCGGGGTTGGGGCTGATATATCCGTCAATCAAGGCGTTGGTCCCTGTTCGGGTTGCCTTGTGGAAATTATGACAGGTTTTGCTGGGGGTCTGAAAACAAAAAAACCGGGGTTGAATTCCCCGGTTTTGGGTTGGAAGGTGCCCGCGAAAACGGGCCCTTCAGGCGTTCAGGCCAATTGCTGGTCGATGAACGCGGTGAGTTGAGACTTGCTCATGGCGCCGACTTTGGTGGCTGCCAACTGACCGTCTTTGAACACCATCAGCGTGGGGATGCCACGGATACCAAATTTGGCAGGCACATCGCGGTTGTCGTCAACGTTCATTTTGGCAATCTGCAATTTGCCTTGGTAGGCCGTGGCCACTTCGTCCAAGATCGGGGCAATCATCTTGCAAGGGCCGCACCATTCGGCCCAAAAGTCAACCACCACAGGTTGACTCGACTGGAGTACGTCGGCTTCGAAAGTGGCGTCGGTAATGTGTTTGATCAAATCGCTGGCCATGGCCTATTCCTTGTGAACATTGAAGATGCGGCTAAAGTCACGGCTATTTTGACAGAATCCAACGGCCTCGCATGTCACGCTTGCGTGGCCCACACACAAAAGCATGACATTTCCTTCGCCCGATTCGGTTTCAAGTAGCGCGGCAGATCTGACCGTCGACGTGGCCATTGTCGGCGGTGGGCCCGCGGGTCTGATGGCGGCCGAGGTGTTGTCAAGCGCAGGTCAATCGGTGCATGTGTTCGATGCCATGCCCTCGGTGGGGCGTAAATTTTTGTTGGCCGGCAAGGGGGGGTTGAACCTCACGCATGCCGAGTCGCCAGATGTGTTTCGCACCCGCTATGGCCAGCAGCAAGCTGCGGTTGGCGCATGGCTCGACCAGATGGACGCCCAAAGCGTGCGCGATTGGGCCAAAGGCTTGGGCGTAGAGACATTTGTGGGCACCTCTGGCCGGGTGTTTCCGCAAGAAATGAAAGCCGCCCCCTTGCTGCGGGCGTGGTTGCAGCGCTTGAGGCATCCGGCGTCAGGTGTGCCGGTTCAATTTCACATGCGCCACCGATGGCAAGGCTGGGACGGTAAGCACCTGATTTTTCAACCCACAGGCCCTACAGGGGTCACGCGGGTTCAGGCCCGCGCCACCTTGCTGGCGCTGGGGGGGGCAAGTTGGCCACGCTTAGGTTCGGACGGTGCCTGGGTGCCCGTCTTGGCCGAACAGGGTGTGCCGATTGCTCCTCTCAAGCCGGCCAATTGCGGTTTTGATG
>JBJOIR010000031.1:0-25384 GCA_046047055.1 Pseudomonadota bacterium
CGTGATGGCTTCTTGCCAGGCTTCTTCGCTGACATGCAGGTCTTTGAAACTGCGCGAACCCCCGGCGTTGTTGACCAAAATGTCCACATGCCCCAAACCAGCCACAGCCGCTTGTGACAACTTGGCGGCCGCGTCTTCGGCATACAGGTCAGACTCGATGATGACGGGCTTGAGCCCCCCCGCAGCCACAATTTCGTCGGACAACTCTTTGAGTTTGTCCACGCGACGGGCCGATACGGCGACCCGCACGCCCTCTGCGGCCAGTGCCTTGGCAATGCCTCGGCCAATGCCCACGCTGGCGCCGGTGACGAGTGCGGTTTTGTCTTTGAGTTGCATGTCCATGTGGGGTCTCCTTTGTCGTGATCAGAAAACACACACTTTAGACACGCATTGGCCCACCGTACAGCAGGGACTGGGCATGGGGGTATCATTTTTTGTGATGCCCCAACAACACACCGACTCAGGGCCCTGCCGGGCTGATGCTCACACCTTGCCAAGCGCCGCTTTGCACCAAGCCCCGCACACAATCAGCCATCACCACCCGGGTGGCCAAAGCGGCAGGCGACAACTCGTCGTCTGACAAACCACACAACAAGTTCACGCGCGTCACTTGATGGTCGGTGATGCGGGCCATGTACAAAGACTCTCGCTCTTGACCCATGCGGGCCACGGCTGCCCAGGGCTGCAAGGTGCCGCCCAATCCCGAGCGCACGGCGTCCATCAACATGGCCAGTGAATCTATCTCCAGCGTCACCTGCGGTGTGATGTTGGCTCTGGCAAACGCCGCGTTCAGGGTGCTGCGCAAACCGTGCGGCCCGGTGGGCAAGATCAAGGGCTCGTCTTTCAGCTGCGCCATGCGCAAACTCGCAGGCGCTGACTTCTTGCGGGTTTGCCGCGCCGCGATCAAAAAAATATCTTCTTCAATCAGGGGCATCACACGCCAACGACGGGCAGTTTGAAGGTGTTGGCTGGCGCGAATCGGCGAATCAAACAAGATGGCCAAATCCAATTGCCGGGCATTCAGCATGGACGACAAATGGCCGGACAAACTCTCCACCATGTGCAACCGCACATCCGGATAACGCTCGCGCATGGCCTGCATCAAGGGCAAGCCCAACACCGCCGCTGTGGTGGGGGCCAAGCCCACACTGACAGTGCCCGTGAGCCTGGACTGCTGGGCAGATCGCACCGCTTGCTCGGCGTGCCGCAAAGTCAGTTGCGCTTCTCTAAAAAATGCCACACCCGCTTCGGTCGGCGTGACCCCTTGTGGCGTGCGTTGCAGCAAACGCGTCGACAACTCGCTCTCAAGCCGGGTGATTTGTTGGCTGAGGGCCGACTGCACCAAATCAAGGTCCATGGCCGCACGGCTGATACTGCCCACCTCCACCACCTTCACGAAATAGCGCAGTTGCCGCAACTCCATGGGTTCACGGTTCCGATTGGTGCAATTTTTCGTGCACACGGCGGGTCAGTCGCCAAACCCCCCACAGCACCAGTGGAATGGACAAACCGGCCACGGCTTCGGGGTGCATCGACCACCCCAGATTGTTCAAAGCTTTGGCGCCATAAAGCACCAGGCTCACCACGTAATAGGAGATAGCGGCAATGGACAGCCCTTCCACCGTGGTCTGCAATTTGAGCTGCAATTCTTGTCCGCGCGTGAGCTTTTCGAGCAACACCTGATTTTGGCTTTCGGTGGCAATGTCCACCCGCGTGCGCAGCAACGCACTGGTGCGCGACACCCGCTCAGACAACGATGCCAAGCGTTGCGCCGTGGCCTCGACCGTGGCCATGGCTGGCGACAAACGCCGCTGCATGAACTCGCCCACGGTTTGGGTGCCCGCAATGGGCCGTTCGCGCAACTCTGCAATGCGTTGCCTGACCAAGGTGTCATAAGCCCGCGTCGCAGAAAACCGATAACCGTGTTCGGCCGTGGCCCGCTCGATGCGTGCCGCCAAAGACACCAGCACATCCAGCAAGGCCTGGTCGCTGTCGCCCTTGCGTTCAAGTCCGGCCGTGATGTCGGCCAACTGCGCCTCGGCTTGCGACAACACAGGCGACAACGATTTGGCGACCGGCAAACCCCGCAAAGCCATCAAGCGGTAGGTTTCTAACTCGAGCAAACGTTGCGAAATGCGGCCAGCGCGGGCTTCGCTGGTGTCGGCTGGAGCCAACACCAAAATGCGCTCAAAGCCGTCCTCGCCCATTCTGAAATGGGTCAACACACTGGAGTGCGGCGAGCCTTCGGTGGTGTTGCCCATGCGCGAACCCACCACCGACCCCTCACCCAACCACGCCTGCGCCAACGCCACGGGGTTGGGCTCGTTGGGCTCTGCAATCAGCATGCCCAAATGAACGGCCGCCACGGTCTTGCCGGGAAGGTTGCGCAACCAGTCGGTGCCGGTCACCAAATGCGCGGCCAACTCGGGCGACGTGGCGCCCAAGCCGGCGTGCGCTGGCAAGGCCTGAACAATCGAGTAGCGGGTGAACTCGGTGTGGCGCTCCCACTTGACGGTGAAGCCATCGCAGCGCAATCGCAAAAAGTTGCCATTCAGCTGTTCCAGCGCCAAGTCAGCATGGCCCGGCAAGCGCTTCAGGTGCGCCCACTCTTGCTCGCGGCCAATGCCCTCATTGAGCACGGCCACATACACCACCAGCGCGGGCAAGCGCACCCGGGCCGAAGGCCGGGCATGGACCTCGTTGTGAAGTTGGCGCCGCTGTTCATCGTCCAGTGGCAGGTAACGGGCATTCATTTCGTTCATAAGCAGCTTGGGGTGGAAATGGCCAACAAAAAAGCCCACGGCACGGTTGCGGTGGGCTGCATTTTGAACATGTCAGAACGCTCAAAACGGGATGTCGTCGTCCATGTCGTCAAAACTGCTGGCGGCAGGTTTGGCGGCAGCGGCCGGACGCTGAGCGGGAGCCGATGCTGGGCGTTGCGCGGGGGCCGCTTGGCGTGGCGCGTAACCGCCACCCGAGCTTTCGTCTGCAGGGCCGCCCATGCCTTGGCGTCCACCCAACATTTGCATGGTCTCGCCACGGATTTCGGTGGCAAATTTTTCGATGCCATCTTTGTCGGTGTACTTGCGGGTGCGCAAGCTGCCTTCCACATACACCTGGCTGCCTTTTTTCAGGTATTGGCCGGCAATTTCAGCCAATTTGCCAAAGAAGCTGATGCGGTGCCATTCGGTGGCTTCCTTCATTTCGCCGGTCGCTTTGTCTTTGTAGCGGTCGGTGGTGGCCACGTTGATGTTGCTCACAGCATCGCCAGAGGGCAGGTAGCGGGTTTCGGGATCGCGGCCCAAGTTGCCGACGATGATGACTTTGTTGACGGATGCCATGAAAACTCCTCGATAAGACTCAGATTATGCGGCTTTTAGACGCCCGCTTGAACGGCAGGCGCACGCCCCGGTGCTTGCATGGGCAAGGCCACAAACCACCACACCCACATGGTCACCGCGCAGCAAGCAAACAAGGCCGGACTGCCCCAATTTTTGACCAACCAGCCGCCCAGCCAACCACCGACAAAGAAGCCCAATGACTGCAAGGTGTTGTAAATGCCCAAGGCGGTGCCCCGCACAGCAGTGGGCGCCATGCGAGAGGCCATGCTGGGCTGGGTCGCCTCCAGCACATTGAAGCCACAGAAAAATGCAAACAAAAGTCCCGCCATCGGCATCACACTGGTGGTGCCGGTTGAGGCCACCAGCAAACCCACTTGGACCAGCGCAATCACGGCAATGGCGGCCAAAAATACTTTTTTCAGGTGGCCGCGCCGCTCCATGGCAAAGACCCCGCCCATCAAAACAAAAGAACCCAACACCGCAGGCAAATACACCTGCCAATGGGCCTCTTTGGGCAAACCAGCCTGCACCAACATGGCGGGCACGGCGACCCACATGGCCAATTGCACCGCATGCAGCACAAACACCCCAAAATTAAGCCGCATCAAGCCCGCATGCCGCAACACATCGCGCAAGCCGCCCCGGGCCGCGTCTTTCATTTGGGCCGGCGCTGGAGGTGCACCCCAAATCACCACGGCAATGCCCAGCAAGGCCAACACCCCGGTCAAGACAAACAAGCCCGACAAGCCTACCACCGAGGCCAGCGCAGGTGCGGCCACCAAGGACAGGGCAAACATCAGTCCAATGCTGGCGCCCACCATGGCCATGGCTTTGGTGCGAACCTCATCGCGGGTCAAATCGGCCAGCAAGGCGGTCACCGCGGCCGACACCGCCCCGGCCCCTTGCAAACTGCGGCCCCACAGCAAGCCCGTCAAATCGGTCGCTGCGGCGGCCCAAAAACTGCCCAAAGCAAAAATAATGAGGCCCAACACGATCACGCGTTTGCGGCCCAACTTGTCCGACGCCATGCCAAACGGCAACTGCAAAACCCCTTGCGTCAAGCCATAAATGCCCATGGCCAAACCCAGCAAAGCCGGGTCATCGCCACCGGGGTATTTGCGCGCCTCGAGGGCAAACACAGGCAAAACCAAAAACAAACCCAGCATGCGCAAAGCAAAAATGCCAGCCAAAGACGTGCTGGCGCGCCACTCGGTTGGGGTCATGGCAAGCGATACAAGAGCAGGTTGCTTATTTGGGGATTCGGTCACGCGGAACAGCCAAGAAGAGAGATCGGGAAAAGGGGGATTGTCCCCGATTGAGCAAGCCAGCCGAGCGCCAACAGCGCCGATGGGGATAATCAAAGGTTTTGCTGATTTGGCCGCCCACCGTGAACCCAGTTGACTCTCCCCTTTTGCCCGAAGAACCCCAAGACGCGCGGTATTTGGCAGCGGCCCTACGGCAATCGCACATCAGCGTGCGGGGTGCGCGCACCCACAACCTGAAAAACATCGACCTCGACATTCCGCGCAACCAGCTGGTGGTGATCACCGGACTGTCGGGCTCAGGCAAATCCAGCTTGGCTTTTGACACCTTGTATGCCGAAGGCCAGCGCCGATATGTGGAAAGTTTGTCGGCCTATGCCCGGCAGTTTTTGCAACTGATGGACAAACCCGATGTTGACCTGATTGAAGGGCTGTCGCCCGCCATCAGCATCGAGCAAAAAGCCACCAGCCACAACCCGCGCTCGACGGTGGGCACCGTCACCGAAATCCACGACTATCTGCGCCTGCTCTACGCCCGCGCCGGCACCCCTTATTGCCCCGACCACAACTTGCCCCTGCAGGCCCAAACTGTGAGCCAAATGGTCGATGCCGTGCTGGCCTTGCCCGAAGACACCAAGCTGATGATCTTTGCGCCCATAGCGCGCGAGAAAAAAGGCGAGTTCGAAAAAGTTTTTGAACAGATGCAGGCGCTGGGCTATGTGCGCTTTCGCATCAACGGGCACATCGTCGAAGTGGAGAATTTGCCGACCCTCAAAAAGACGGAAAAGCACAACATCGACGTGGTGGTCGACCGCATCAAGGTCCGCTCGGAAGACGACGAGAAAGTGAAAGGCAGTGCCCGCGATGCGCTGCGTCAGCGCTTGGCCGAAAGCTTTGAAGCTGCGTTGCAATTGGCCGAACACCGGGCGGTGGCCCTGGAGATGGACAGCGGCACTGAACATCTTTTCAATGCCAAATTTTCTTGCCCAGTGTGCACCTACTCCATCAGCGAACTGGAGCCTCGCCTGTTCTCGTTCAACTCGCCCATGGGTGCTTGCCCCAGTTGCGACGGCATTGGCACCATGGCGTTTTTTGATCCCGAGCGCGTTGTGGCATTTCCCTCGCTCAGTTTGGCCAGTGGCGCCATCAAAGGCTGGGACCGCCGCAATGGGTTTTATTTCAGCATGCTCGAGAGTCTGGCCAAACATTACCAGTTCGACATCGAAACGCCGTTTGAAAAACTCGCGCCGATTCACCAGCAAGTCTTGTTGAACGGGTCTGGATTAGAGGACATCAAGTTCAGTTATGTCATGGAGTCGGGCGCGTCGCAGGGCAAAAAGATCAGCAAGAAGCACCCCTTCGAAGGCATCATTCCCAACATGACCCGGCGCTACCGCGAGACCGACTCGGCTGTCGTTCGAGAAGACTTGGCGCGATACCGCAACACCCAACCTTGCACCGATTGCAAAGGCACCCGCTTGCGACGCGAGGCACGCCATGTGCGCATTGGCGAGGGCGTCCAGGCCCGCGCCATTTTTGAAATCAGCCACATCACGCTGGGCGAGTCGCAACAGTATTTCCAGAGCCTGAAAATGCAAGGCGCCAAAGCCGAGATTGCCGACAAAGTGGTGCGCGAGATCGCCCTGCGCCTGAAGTTCTTGAACGATGTGGGCTTGAACTACCTCAGCCTCGACCGCAGCGCCGACACCTTGTCGGGTGGTGAGTCGCAGCGCATTCGACTGGCCAGCCAAATTGGCTCGGGCCTCACGGGCGTGATGTATGTGCTGGACGAACCCAGCATTGGCTTGCACCAACGCGACAACGACCGCCTGATTGGCACTTTGCAGCACCTGCGCGACATCGGCAACAGCGTGCTGGTGGTCGAGCACGACGAAGACATGATTCGCGTGGCGGACCACATCATCGACATGGGGCCCGGCGCTGGCGTGCACGGTGGCCGCGTGATGGCACAAGGCACCTGCGCTGACATCCTCGCAGCGCCCGAGTCGGTGACGGGACATTACATGTCGGGGCGAAAAAAAATTGAGGTGCCCAAGCGCCACAAGCCGGGCAAAGACTGCATTGAAATCATCGGCGCCACCGGCAACAATTTAAAAAGCGTGAATGTGAAATTTCCCGTGGGCCTGCTGACCTGCGTGACCGGTGTGTCGGGTTCGGGCAAGTCGACCTTGGTCAACGACACGCTCTACGCCGCTGCGGCACACCACATTCACCGCGCCCACGACGAGGCTGCTGCGCACCAAGACATCCACGGGCTGGCGCATTTCGACAAAGTCATCAACGTGGACCAATCGCCCATTGGCCGCACCCCCCGCAGCAACCCGGCCACCTACACCGGCTTGTTCACGCACATTCGCGAACTGATGGCCGAAGTGCCTGCCGCCCGCGAGCGGGGCTACGGCCCCGGACGCTTCAGCTTCAATGTGGCCGGCGGCCGCTGCGAAGCCTGCCAAGGCGATGGCATGGTGAAAGTGGAGATGCACTTTTTGCCCGATGTGTACGTGCCCTGCGACGTGTGCCACGGCATGCGCTACAACCGCGAAACGCTGGAAGTGCAATACAAAGGGCAGAACATCGCCCAGATCTTGAACATGACCGTCGAAGTGGCGCACCAATTTTTCAGTGCCGTGCCCAACATAGCCCGCAAGTTGCAAACCCTTTTGGACGTGGGCCTGACCTACATTCGTTTGGGGCAAAGTGCGACCACCTTGTCAGGTGGCGAGGCCCAGCGCGTCAAACTTGCACTCGAACTCTCCAAGCGCGACACCGGGCGCACGCTCTACATCTTGGACGAGCCCACCACCGGCCTGCACTTTGCCGACATTGCTTTGTTGTTGAAAGTGTTGCACCAACTGCGCGATGCCGGCAACACCATCGTCATCATTGAACACAACCTGGACGTCATCAAAACCGCCGACTGGTTGATCGACATGGGTCCCGAAGGCGGTGCGGGCGGCGGCACCGTGTTGGGCGAGGGCACCCCAGAGCAATTGGCCAAAAACAAGGCCAGTTTCACCGGGCACTATTTGGCACGGATGCTTGGGTGACAGGCTGAATGGGTCATTGGTGTAAAAACGCTTTTTTAAAGGAGCGCCCGATGACCCGCCACACCCCATTGCCCACCCGTCTCCCTGCCGATGTGGGCCTGTGCCCCGATCGCACGCAGCGGCTGATGGATGCGCTCAAGCGCGAGGTGGACAGTGGTCGGCTGCCGGGTGCGGTGGCCCTGATCGCCCGGCGCGGGCAAATTGGATTGCTCGAAGCCGTGGGCGTGCAAGACCCTGCCTCGGGTACGCCCATGCGCACCGACAGCATCTTTCGCATTTACTCCATGACCAAACCGGTGGTCTCGGTCGCCATCATGATGTTGGTCGAGCGTGGGCAGTTGTTGCTCAGCGAACCGGTGAGCCGCTGGCTGCCCGAATATGCCCACCCCCAAGTGGCCACAGCGCAAGGCTTGGTGCCGGTGCAGCAAGCTGCCACCGTGCAAGACTTGTTGCGCCACACGGCCGGTTTGACCTACGAGTTTTTGGGCGACTCTGAGGTGCAACAGCAATACAACCAGCACAAGTTGGCGTCTCGCGAGCGCAACAACGAAGAGTTTTCACACGCCCTGGCGTCCATTCCGCTGATGTTTCAACCTGGCAGTGTGTGGGCCTACAGCCGCGCCACCGATGTGCTGGGGCGACTGATTGAAGTGGTCAGCGGGCAATCGCTGGGAGACTTTTTGCATGCAGAAATTTTTGAACCCTTGGGCATGACCGACACCGGTTTTTGGGTCTTGCCCGAAGAAGAACACCGCATCGCCGAACCGTTTGCCCACGACCCCGATGGGGGCATTCCCATGCCAGTGATCGAGCCACGCCATGTGCCCGCTTTGGAAAGCGGTGGCGGCGGTCTGATGTCCACGGCCTTGGACTACGCCCGATTTTTGCAATGCCTGCGCAACAAGGGTGAACTCGACGGGGTGCGCCTGTTGAGTCCGCACACGGTGGACTACATGACCTGTGACCACTTGGGCAACATCCCTGCCGATGGCACCTTGTTGCCGCCCGGCCACGGCTTTGGCTTGGGGTTTGCCGTGCGCACCCATCTCGGCTTGTCGCCCGTGCCAGGCTCGGTCGGTCTTTACTATTGGGGCGGCATCGCGGGCACCACATTTTTTGTGGACCCGGCACTCGACATGTACGCCATGCTGCTCATTCAAGCGCCTAACCAACGCGATTACTATCGGCCCTTGTTCCGCAACCTCGTTTACGCGGCCCTGCAGTCTTAAATCATCCTTCCACTGGAGACTCCCTCATGCCCCAAACCGGCCTCATGATGAACCGCCCCCTGCTCATTTCGGGCATTCTTGAACACGGTGCCGCCCAGTTTGGCGAGCAAGAAATCGTCTCGCGTGAAACGCACGGTCCGCTGCACCGCACCACCTATGCCCAAGCCGCCAAGCGCGCACGCCAACTGGCCAACGCCTTGGCTCAGTTGGGCCTGAAAGCAGGCAGCGCTGTCGGCTCGATTGCCTGGAACAACCACCGTCACCTCGAAGCCTATTACGCCGTATCGGGCAGTGGCATGGTCATGCACACCTGCAATCCAAGACTGCACCCGCAACAGTTGATTTATGTGATCAACCACGCAGAAGACGAGGTTGTGCTGTTTGACGCCACCTTCGCGCCCCTGATCAAAGGCATTGCAGCGCACTGCCCCAAAGTGCGGGCTTGGGTTTGTTTGGCCGATGCCGCCAACACCCCCGCCATTGAAGGTGTGTCGCAAGTGCTGAACTACGAAGACCTGATTGGCGGCCACAGTGAGCAATTCGATTGGCCTGACCTGGATGAAAACTGCGGGGCCGCACTGTGCTACACCTCAGGCACCACCGGCAACCCCAAGGGCGTGCTGTACTCGCACCGCGCCATTGTGATGAACGCCACCACCGCCTGCATGCCCGATGTGATGGCCCTGTCCACACAAGAAACTGTTCTGCCCGTGGTGCCCATGTTCCACATCAACGCGTGGTGCATCCCTTATGCCGCTTTGGTGTCCGGCACCAAATTGGTTTTCCCAGGCCCCAAGCTCGATGGCCCGAGCCTGTACGAACTGATGGAGTCCGAGCAAGTCACCGTCAGCGCCGGTGTGCCCACCATCTGGATGGGCTTGATCCAACACGTCGAACAAAACAACTTGCGCTTTACCACCATGCGGCGCACGGCCGTCGGGGGCTCGGCCATGCCGATGGCCTTGATCGCCAAATTCATGGACACCTATGGCGTAGAAGTGCGGCATGGCTGGGGCATGACCGAGACCACCGCAGTGGCCACCATGAGCAACCTGAGCCGCGCCGATCGTCAAAAACCAGCCGCCGAGCAGCACGCCATTGTGGCCAAGCAAGGCAAAACCGTGTCGGGCATTGAAATCAAGGTGGTCGACGAGAGCGGCCACACTCTGCCCCGCGATGGCACCTCACAAGGCGAGTTGATGGTGCGCGGCCAGTGGATCGTGGAGCGTTATTACAAGGCCGAAGAAACCGCCCTGGTGAATGGGTGGTTCCCCACCGGTGACATCGCCACCATCGACGCGCAAGGCACGATGCAAATCCGCGACCGCACCAAAGACGTCATCAAGACCGGGGGCGAGTGGATCAGCTCGATTGACTTAGAAAACGCGGCCATCGCTCACCCTGCCGTGGCCATGGCCGCCGTGATTGGCATCAAACACCCCAAGTGGGATGAGCGGCCACTGTTGTTCATTGTGCGCAAACCGGGTCAAAGCCTAGAGAAGGCCGACATTCTCGATTTCTTGGCCACCAAGGTCGCCAAATGGTGGGTGCCCGACGACGTGGTGTTCTTGGAATCGTTGCCCGTGGGCGGCACCGGCAAAGTGCAAAAGAACGAACTGCGCAAAGAGTACGGCGGCGTGTTCAGCTGATCAAACTTTGGCGCTTGGCCGATCGTTCATGCGGTCGCGCCAAGCTTGCAAAGCGGTCATGCCTTCATCGCCTGGCACAAACTTCATCAGACCACGGGCAAACTCTAACGCACAAAACGCGGTGATATCGGCGATGGTGAAGCGTTCACCCGCGATCCAAGGCTGCGCTTGCAGCGACTGGTCAAACCAACGCGCCACCTCGCGCACCTTGTCGGCCTGCGAGCGGCCAAATTCGGGAAACTGGGGTTTTTCTAATGCGGCCAAACCAGGGTGGCCATGGCGAATCGCATTGGCAATGCCGCCCAACAAATAGAGCTCGACACGGCGGTCGGCCATCTCAATAAATCCCCGCTCGTCACCGTCGACCCCCATCAAGTTGGGCTCGGGAAAGCGCCCTTCCAGCAAAGTACAAATGGCCCGGGTTTCGGTGATCACTCGGCCATCGTCCAACTCCAGCGCGGGCACTTTGGCGAGCGGGCTTTTGGCCAAATATTCAGGCTGCCGATGCTCGCCGCCGTTCAGGTCCATGTTGACCATCTCAATACCGGTGATGTTTTTCTCGACCAAAAACATCAGCACCCGGCGAGGGCTGGGAGCGCGGTGGGCGGTGTAGAGCTTCATGGGGTGTTCAACCTTTCGCCGCTTCCAACATGTCCCGCGTTTGCATCGCCACTTGGCGCGCAGCCGCTGCAAAATCTTCGCCACTCGAGGCATAAAGCACGGCCCGTGACGAGTTGACGATGATGGGGCCTGCGCTGCTGCCATCGGCCTGCGCGCGCCAACCGGCTTTGACGGTGGCGACCGCGTCACCGCCTTGTGCGCCGACACCAGGAATCAGCAGAGGCACCGTGGGCGCAATGTCGCGCACACGCTCGATCTCTGCGGGGTAAGTGGCGCCTACCACCAGGCCCAGCTGTCCGTTCAGGTTCCACGGGCCTTGCGCGAGTCCCGCGATGTGTTCGTACACGCGAGGCTCACCTGCAACAGATAACAAGCGCTGGTTTTGCAGATCGTCACCGCCCGGGTTGGACGTGCGGCACAGCAAAAAAGCGCCTTTGCCTTCGTACTTGAGGTAAGGCGCCACCGAGTCCCAACCCATGAAAGGCGAGAGCGTCACGGCGTCGGCGCCGTAGCGCTCAAAAGCCTCTTTGGCGTATTGCTCGGCTGTCGAGCCGATGTCGCCGCGCTTGGCATCCAGAATGATCGGCACATGGGGCGCCACGCGGCGCATGTGTTCCATCAGGCGCTCCAGCTGGCCCTCGGCACGGTGCGCGGCAAAGTAGGCGATTTGGGGTTTGAAGCTGCTGACCAAGTCGGCGGTGGCATCGACAATGCGGGCGCAAAAGTCGTAGATTTTGTTGGCGTCGCCCTGCATGCCCACCGGAAATTTGGTGGGCTCGGGGTCAAGGCCCACACACAGCATGGAGCCGTTTTGGCGCTCGGCGTTGCGCAACATGTCGAGAAAGGTCATGCGGGCATTTTAAGCGGCGGTCATGCCATCCCAGAGGGCGCTAGGGCGACACCCTTGGGCGCATGGCCAAAGCTAAGATGGCGGCCATGCACCAACTTTCGTCGCGCCAGTGGACCGTTTTGATTTTGTTGACCTTGGTCTGGGGCATCAACTGGCCGATCATGAAGATTGGGGTCACGGGCTTTCCACCACTGACGTTTCGAACACTGTGCATGTGGCTGGGAACGCCCGTCTTGGCTTTGGTGTTGGTCGTGCAGCGGGTGCCGTTTCGCATTGGCCGAGCGCATTGGCGAGAGTTGCTGCTGCTGGCCACCTTCAACATGTTTTTTTGGCACGGGCTGATCATCGTGGCGGTGCAGTCTTTGTCCAGCGGAAGGGCCGCTATTTTGGGTTACACCATGCCGATGTTTTCGGCCGTTCTCGGTGCCTGGGTGTTTGGCGAACGTTTGTCCAAACGGGCTTGGGTGGGGGTGGCCGCAGCTTCTGTGGGGGTGGTTTTGCTGCTCTGGCATGAGCTGTCCAACCTGAGCGGCAAACCCGTTGGGGTGCTGTTGGCCCTAGGGGCTGCCAGCACTTGGGCCTTGGGCACTCAGCTGTTGCGCCGCACGAAGATGCCCGTGCCCACTTTGACTATTTCGTTTTGGATGGCTTTTTTAACCACCGGTGTAATGACCTTGCTCGCCCTGGTGTTGGAGCGTGAACAATGGCATGCGCCTTCTGAAGCCACATGGGGCGCCATTGTTTTCAATGCGGTGTTGGTGTTTGGTTTTGCACAAGCGGCTTGGTTTTACTTGGCGCGCAGCTTGCCCCCGGTGGCGTCCACGCTGAGTGTGATGCTGATTCCGGTGTTGGGTGTTTTCAGCGGGGCGGTCGGTTTGGGCGAAGTCTTGCATTGGCAAGACTGGGCAGCCGTGCTGCTGATGATGGTGTCGATTGCAGCGGTGCTCTGGCCCAAACGTCAGGGTTAGCTCGGCAAAACAATCAGCCCTGAACCGTCTGGAGTGCCAGCACCAAGTCTGCCCAAGCCTTGGCTTTGTCGGGCGCGCTGCGCAACAGGTTTTCAGGGTGGTAGGTCACCACCACCGGCACACCGCGGTAGCGGTGCACTTGTCCGCGCAGTTTGCCCAAGGGCTCTTGGGTTTGCAGCAAAGACTGCAAGGAAAAACGGCCCATCAACACAATGACTTTGGGCTGAACCAACGCCACCTCTCTTGCCAAATAGGGCTCGCAGGTGGCCAACTCTTGCGCACTGGGATTGCGGTTGGCCAACAAGCGGCATTTGAGGCTGCTGGTGATGTACACCCCCGACGAGCCCGTGGCTTCGCGGCTTAAACCCACGGCCTTGAGCATGTTGTTCAGCAATTGTTGGGAGGGGCCGACAAACGGCTCGCCATGCTGCCCGTCTGCCTCGGGCACCGGGTCCCCAATCACCATCCAGTCGGCTTGCACATCGCCGACGCCGACCACCGACTTTTGGCGATGGCTGCACAAGGTGCAGGCTTGGCAGGTTTCGATGGTGCTTTGCAGCAAGGACCAGTCCATGCGCTCCACCCCTTCAGCCAAGGGCTGGGCCACCGGCACCGAAGGTGGGGGCGCAATAGGCGCCCTGGGTGTGGCCGCGACCACAGGCGCAGGGCGCTGAATGGCGGGTGGCATTGCCGCAGGCGCAGGGGTCGCAGGTGCAGGAACCGCAGGTGCAGCAATGGCCGAATGGGCCTCAGCCTGCACAGGGCGTGACATGGCGGTGTTTTGTTCTTTGACCGCTGACGCATCGCCTGCCGTTGACTGCGGCCACCAGACGCGCACGCCCATCTCGGCCAAGATGGCTCGCTGGCGTTCGTCAAGGTCAAATCGGGTGGGGTCGCTCATGTTCGGGCTCACAGTTTCAAACTCATGACCACCGCATGCTCACGCTGCTGGCGGTCAGCAGGATAGTAATCCTTGCGCACACTGATTTGCCGAAAGCCGTAGCGCTCATACACCTGCAAGGCGCGCGCATTGCTCTGCCGCACCTCCAGCCACAACCATTGCGCACCCGCATGACGCGACATGAGGGTCAAGGCATCCAGCATCATGTGGCCCCAGCCTTGGCCTTGCCGTGCGGGGGCAACGGTGATGTTGAGCAAGTGCATTTCTTCAAAGCCCCGCATGGCCAAAAAATAACCCAGCAACTCATCGCCCAGCCACAGGCCTTGGGCTTCAAATTGCGGGTTGAGTGAGTCGCGAAAATTGCCGCGCGACCACGGGTGGCTGTAGGCCGTTTGCTCTATCGCCATCACCGCATCCAAATGTTCGGGGGTCATGGAAGACAGCACCACGGCATTTCGCTCGGCTTCTGTGGGCATGGCCCGCGCAGACTGAGCCGATTTTTGGCGGGTTGCGTTCATGGCTGAGGGCTTGCCTTGGCCAAGGCCGCTTGCGCTTTCAGCACCTCGCGCTCGGCGGTGGTGTTGGCCACTTTGTCTCGGATATACAGCGGCATGGCTTGGTCGGCGGGCACGGCTTGTCCTTGCGCCCACAGGGCTGGGGCCAAGCGCAACAAGGCAGCGGCAGTCGGCAACGCCACACAGCGCTCGCCCGGTGGCAAACGGTCGCCATAAGCGGCAAATGCATTGCCTGCCAAAAGTACCGGCGATGTTTGGGAACCCGGCGTTGTGTGGGACCACGGCGTTGTGTGGAACTCCGGCGTTGTGTGGGACCCCTGCGGTGTGTGGGGCAACGCCACTTGCTCAGGCGCGCCCACCTTCAATGGCGAGACAGCTTGCCAAACGCCTCGGCCACCCGCAGTGTTTGGCGCTTGGACACTTGCGGCGGGCAAGGTTTGCGCGTGTCCGCCTTCGGCAGCCGGGGGTTGCCACTGGTAAGCCGCGCTGTACACCTCGTCCATGCGGGCGTCGAGCAGCGCCAGCACGGTCAATGCCTCGCTGGCGTTGAGGTGTCCTGATGACATTTGCAACTCACGCGCCTCTTCGGCCACAGCCAACAACGTGTCGATGGGCAACACGGGCAAATTGGCTCCCAAGGCCAGTCCCTGCGCCACAGCACACGCGGTGCGCAACCCCGTGAAGGACCCCGGGCCCCGCCCAAAGACGATGGCCGTCAATGAGGCGAGTGGCATATCGGCCTCGGCCAACAGGGCCAGCACGGCCGGAATCAATCCGCTGGATGCTTGCGCACCACCGGGAAGGGTTTGCGTCCAGACCCGATCACCCCGAGCCACAGCCAAAGACAGCACATCGGTGCTGGTGTCAAAGGCCAACCAACGCGTCTCGTTTGTGCTGAGGCTCATGGCTTGCTTTCAACCGCCGCAACAATGGGCGCCGCCACGGCGGGCTTGGCCTGACGCACACCAAACAAAATGCCGCAGGTCACCAAACCAAGGCCCGCCAGCAAGTTCCAGTGCAGGGGCTCGCCCAGCAACCAGACGGCCCCCAGGGCGGACAAGCCGGGCACCAATGCCGTGATCATGGTGGACCGCACGGCTCCAAAGTGGCGCACCATTTGCGTGAAGGTGATGCCCGAAATCACAACCGAACCAACGCCCTGAAATACAGCTTGAAATGCCACTTCGGTCCACGGCGCTTGTAGCAAATGGGTCTTCAATAACCCCAAGCTTGTGAGGCCCACAAACACCGGCACAAAGACCACAAAAGCAAAGGCCGTGATGGCCATGGTGGCGCGCACGGCGTCCAGCCCATAACGGCGCACCGTGACGCTGTAGCCCGCCCAGCAGCAAGCCGCGGTCATGAACAACAAGTCACCCTTCCAGACCTCGCCGCCCTCAAAGGCCATGAGCAAGCTCACGCCGCCCACCAGCACATCGCCCAACACGATCAAACCCAAGCCCACGGCGCGCGCTGAGGAGACTTTCTCTCGCAACACGAGCCAAGCCAACAAGGTGGTCCACAGCGGCAGGCTGCCCGGCAGCAGCACCGAGGCATGAGACGCTGGCGCAAAAAAGAAGCCGTTGTAAGCCAGCACGGCATACAGCAAGCCACCCAAAAAACCCGCCTGCAGCGTGGGCGCCAAGGGCAAGGGCGACAAGCCGAACAATGAGCCTGCTTTTTCACCCGCTTGGCGTGGCCGACGCATCATCCACCAAGCCCAAGGCAGCAAGATGCTGCTGGCCCCCACGATGCGGGCCAGCACAATGTCCATGGGCAACAAACCTCGGGTGGTGGAAGCCCGCGCAATGACGATGAAACTGGTCCAAATCAGGACGGTGATGACCGCTGAGGCGATGCCCACGGTTTTTGAAGAAAATCGCATGGCCCGAATGATACGGCCCCGACGCCACCCACTCTGCCCATTAGACTCACGGCATGACATTGATACGTGCAACAAAACCCAGGTTTTTGCCTTGGGGGGTCGCTCTTTTGGCGGCGCTGTTTGGGGCTGCTGCGGTCACCCCATCGGCGCTGGCCCAAACGCATACGGCGGGCCGGTCTGCCCAGTCGCCCGTGGCCAGTCCTCGACATGCTTTGCCGCCAGCCGTTCTGAAGTCGCTTCGGCAAGCGCAAATTCCGCCCTCAGCCGTGAGCGTGCTGATCGCACCACTCGCAGAAAGCAATGCAACAGGGCAAAAAGCCGAGGCGCTGCCACACCGGGTGTCTTTTCAAGCCCAAATGGCCAGCAACCCGGCGTCGGTCATGAAGTTGTTCACCACCGCTGCGGGCTTGCAATTGTTGGGGCCTGACCATGTTTGGCGCAACCGCGTGTTCACCGAAGGGCAAATCAAAGATGGCGTATTGCACGGCCATTTGGTGTTGCGCGGCAGTGGCGACCCCAAATTGGTGTTGGAGCGCTTGCAAGACCTGCTGGCCCAAGTGATGACCGCGGGTGTGCGCGAGGTGCGTGGCGACATCGTGCTGGACCGCAGTGTGTTCGATGTGCGCGAACGCAGTGAACCCTTTGACGACGAACCGCTGCGACCCTACAACGTGACGCCTGATGGTTTGTTGCTCAATTTCAAAACTGTGATCTACAAGTTCACCCCCCTTGCTGCAGGGGGTGCAGTGCAGGTGCGCTTCGAGCCGCCTTTGGCCGGCTTGGATGTGCCCACTCAAGTGCCCGCCAGTTCTGCCACGTGCAGCGACTGGCGCAGCCAACTCAAGGCCGATTTCAGCCTGCCCCTGGCGGTGCGCTTTGCAGGAAGCTACCCGGTGCGCTGTGGCGAGCGCGAATGGCCTGTGGCTTTCCCTGATCCTGAGCAATACGCTTTGCGCATGGTGCAAGCGATGTGGCTGGCCGCTGGCGGCCAATTGACGGGGCAAGTGCGTTACGGCGTGCGCTCGCAATCGGCCAAGTTGCTGGTAGACGTGCCTTCATTGCCGCTGGCAGAAATCATTCAAGACATCAACAAGTTTTCGAACAACGTGATGGCGCAACAGTTGTTTTTGACCTTGTCCAGTGAGCTCGGCGCGCCAGGGCGCTTTGAGGCCTCTCGGCTGCGCATGTCGCGCTGGTGGCGCGCCAACTTTCCAGCTTTAGAAGAGCCGATCTTGGACAACGGGTCTGGGCTGTCGCGCACCGAGCGCAGTACCGCAACAGCACTGACGGCTCTGCTGCAAGCTGCCCATGCCAGCCCCCATGCCCGTGCGTTCGCGCAATCTTTGTCAGTTGCCGGTGTCGATGGCACCACCTCGCGCCTGAAAGATCGCAACCCACAGTCGCCTGTGATTGGCCATGCTTGGCTCAAGACCGGCTCGTTGCGCGACGTGATGTCGGTCGCAGGCTATGTGCAGGGTCAAAGCGGCAAGCGCTACACCGTGGTGGCCATCGTCAACCATGTCAATGCCAGCCAAGCCCGTGCGGCACTGGATCAGTTGCTGGAATGGACGGTACGTGACCAAAACAATTCTGAAAATAACCGCTCCACACCAGGGTCGGGCACTTCAGAGCCACGACAATCAACGCATGACCTTGATTGACTGGATCGGCTCCTTCGCCGCACTCACCACCACCGTGAGCTTCATACCGCAGGCTTGGCAAACTTTTCGCACGCGCGATGTGAGTGGCATCTCGCTGGGCATGTACAGCCTGTTCACGGTGGGCGTGGCCCTGTGGTTGGTCTATGGCATTTTGTTGATGGCTTGGCCCATCATCATCGCCAACAGCATCACCACCACTTTGGCGTTGGGCATCTTGGTGATGAAGCTGCGCTACCGCTGACGGTCTTTGTTGGGCCTGAGACGCGGCCCAATGGGGCACGCCGTGGGCCGTCGTGGGCCGTCGTGGGTTATGCCGCCGCCCGTTGCAAGCGGTCGCGCACACCTTCCCACACGGGCGTGTCGGGTGGCAATTGCACCCAAATTTGCCGCACCCCACGGGCATCCAATTCGCGCAAGACGCTGAACAAATCGTGTGCCGCTTGATCCGCTTGGCTCGGCTGCAAACGCCACACCACCCCAGCACCGGCATCGGGGCGCTGGGCCGACCACACCCCGAGGTTGTTGGCGTGGGGCCCTAAGGCTTGCAATTTGTCGGCGATGTCTTGCGCAGACATCAAGCGTACTTTGGCGCGCGGCGCATAGTGCGACTCGAGGGTGCCCGAGGCGCGTGGCGCGGGTTGGCTGAGTGCGTCTTTGCCCTGCACGGGCAAGCCGCAAGCGGCCTCAATTTGGGGTCGGGTGATTTGCCCCGGACGCAACAACACGGGCGCACCCCGGGTGCAGTCGATGATGGTGGACTCGATGCCCACATCGCATTCCCCGCCATCCAAAATCAGCAAATCGGGCCCCAGCTCTGACTGCACGTGTTGCGCGGTGGTGGGGCTGACGCGGCCAAAGCGGTTGGCGCTGGGGGCCGAAACCCCCTGCACCCCCAAGCCCAGACAGGCTTTGAGCAAGCTTTGCGCCACAGGGTGCGAAGGGCAACGCAGA
The DNA here is from genome assembly GCA_046047055.1 of Pseudomonadota bacterium. Taxonomy (GTDB): domain Bacteria; phylum Pseudomonadota; class Gammaproteobacteria; order Burkholderiales; family Burkholderiaceae_C; genus Limnohabitans_A. Next base: position 18,902 of record JBJOIR010000031.1, read on the forward strand.
CCAATGGAGTCTTGCCCACCAGCAGAGGCTTGGGCCACACCGTGACGACGCGGCAAGATGAGGGTCAACGGGCCGGGCCAAAACGCCTGCATCAAACGTTGTGCAAAGTCGGGCACTTCGGCGGCAAAAACAGCCACTTGCGCCAAACCCGCCACGTGCACGATCAGCGGGTGATCTGCGGGTCGGCCTTTGGCCACAAAGATCTTCGCCACAGCGTCATCGTGGGTGGCATTGGCAGCCAGCCCATACACCGTCTCGGTGGGCAGGCCCACCAACAGGCCGTCGTGCAGGGCTTGAGCGGCCTGCGCAACAGAGGCTTCGTTGGCCACAAGAATCATGCTGCGCCCTTAAAAAGCTTCAATGCCCAACAAGGCTGCCGCTTGCAAGGCGGTGGTGCGCACGGACTCGATGCTGTCCCCGGTGATGTTCAAGTGACCCATCTTGCGCCCAGGGCGCGCCGACAACTTGCCGTACAAATGCAAATGTGTCCCTGGCAATGCCAGCACACGGTCCCACGCGGGGCTCTGGTCCTCGCGCCACAAGTCGCCCAACAAATTGAGCATGATGGCCGGCGAATGTTGGCGAGGCGGGGTCAGCGGTAAACCCGTCAGGGTGCGCACTTGCAAGTCAAACTGCGATTGGTCGCAAGCGTCCATGGTGTAGTGCCCGCTGTTGTGTGGGCGTGGCGCCATTTCGTTGACGACCAGTTGGCCGTTTTGCAAAATAAAAAACTCCACGCACAACACGCCCACATAAGCCAAGCCTTCGGCAATGGCGCGTGTGGCGGCAACGGCTTGCTCGGTCAGCGCTTTTGGCAAGGCGCCCTCATAGACGCTGGTCACGGCCAAAATGCCCTCGCGGTGCAAGTTGAGTTGCACCGGAAAGTGAACCATTTGCCCATCGGCAGCCCGGGCGACGATGACCGAGCACTCGGCTTGCAGGGGCAGCATTTTTTCGAGTACGCAGGGCACGTTTTTCAACTCTGTCCATGCGGCCGACAACGCTTCTCGGGTGGTGACTCGGATCTGGCCCTTGCCGTCATAGCCCATGCGGGCGGTCTTCAAGATACCGGGCAGCAAGTCGTCTGTGACAGCGCCCAATTGCTCGGCGTTTTCAACCACGGCGTGGGGCGCCACCGGCACGCCGCAGCGCACAAAGTGCGCTTTTTCTGCGGCCCGGTCTTGCGCGATGGCCACCGCTTCAGCGCCTGGCGCCACAGGGCGGTGTGCGCCCAACGTGGTCAAAGCAGGCGCAGGCACATTTTCAAACTCGGTGGTGATGGCCGCGCAGTGTTGCATCAACTGGGCCAAGCCCTGTTCGTCCAAATAGTCGGTCTGAATATGGTGGTGGCTGACGCGACCGGCCGGGCTGGCCGTGTCGGGGTCAAGGACGGCGGTGAAATAGCCCATGGCCTGCGCGGCATGCACAAACATGCGGCCCAACTGGCCGCCGCCCATCACACCCAGTGTGGCGGGCTGGCCATTGACCATGGCCCCGGGCAAAATGACGCGGCTCATGCCTTGCCCAATGGCGAAACTGGCGGCAAGGTCATGGCCCGCGCGGCTTCGGTCTGCTCTGTCCTGAATGCCTCGAGTTTTTGACGCAGCACGGGGTCATGGTTGGCCAGCATGGCCACGGCAAACAAGGCCGCGTTGGCCGCACCAGCAGTCCCAATGGCAAAGGTGGCCACCGGCACGCCCTTGGGCATTTGCACAATGCTGTGCAACGAGTCTACGCCCGACAAGGCCTTGGATTGAACCGGCACCCCCAACACAGGCACAAGCGTTTTGGCGGCCAGCATGCCCGGCAAGTGGGCGGCGCCCCCAGCCCCCGCAATGATGGCTTGCAAGCCCCGCTCGGCGGCGCTTTCTGCGTAGGCAAACATATCGTCTGGCATTCGGTGGGCAGAAACGACCCGAGCATCGTGAGGGATGCCAAACTGTTGGAGAATCTGGACTGCGTGCTGCATGGTGTCCCAGTCGGAGCTGGAACCCATGACGACGCCGATGAGCGCTTGAGTCATTGGGTGCTTTTCGTGATCAATGTCGAATTTTAAGGTTTCGCCCTCACCCAGGCCGAAACACAACCCGGAAAACTGCCTGCCATGATGGATGTCACGATACAAAATTTTGAAGCCGAGGTGATTGAAGCCTCCATGACAACGCCCGTGTTGGTGGATTTTTGGGCCCCATGGTGCGGCCCCTGCAAATCGCTCGGCCCCATTCTCGAAAAAGTAGAAGTGGCCTATGAAGGCCGCTTCAAGCTGGTCAAAATCAACTCCGACAGCGAACAACAACTGGCCCAAGCCTTTGGCATCAAGAGCATTCCGACGTGCGTCTTGCTGAAAAATGGCCAACCGGTCGACGGCTTCATGGGCGCTTTACCCGAAGGCCAGGTCAAGCAGTTCCTTGACAAACACCTGCCCGCCGCCGATGCGTTGCAGGCCCAAGAGGCCGCCGAAGAAGCACAGCAGCATCTAGAAGCTGGCGATGCGGACAGTGCCCGTGCAGCGCTCGAACAGGCGTTGGCCACCGACCCCGGCAACGACGATGCCCGCTTTGATTTGGTCAAACTGCTGATTGGTCAGGGTGAGTTGGCCGAAGCTGCCGCTTTGCTGGCCCCGGCCATGAGCCGCATTCCGGTGCCCTTGCGCTTCGAAGCCCAAACCCAGTGGCTCAATGCCCTCGAATTTGTCACCCACGACCCACGCGGAGAATGGGACTTGGACAAGTTTGACGCGTTGATTGGTCAGAACAAGCGCGACTTTGAAACCCGTTTTGCCAAGAGCCGCTTGCTGATTGCCGTGGGCCAATGGGAGGCGGCCATGGACGAGCTGCTGGAAATCATCATGCGCGACAAAAAATGGGATGACGAAGCCCCGCGCAAAACCTTTGTGGCTCTGCTGGAGCTAATGACCCCGCCCAAACCCAAGACGCAAGATGCCTCAGGCAAGTCGGCCGGAGGCATCGAGTTAATGGGCAAAGCCGCTCAACCCGAAGACCCTTTGTTGGCCATGATCTCGAGCTATCGGCGCAAGCTGAGCATGGCCTTGAACTGAACCTGTGCTCAGTGGGTGGGGCCGGCTTGGCGCTCGATGTCGCGGCGCATTCTTTGCAACAGCCCCACCGAGATCAGCACCTCGCCCACGACAAACATCGGGCCCACCAAGAGCCCAACCACATCGTCCACAAAGGCGGGTTTGCGGCCCTCAAGATAGTGGCCCACAAACTGGAATAGCCAGCCGATCACAAACAAAGCCACTCCGGTCTGCCACACCGGCAAGCCCAAAGCGGCTGACAGGTCGGGGACTTGGTGGGCCAAGGCGATCAAAGCGCCATTGACCAAGGTGGTGGCCAGCCCCAGCAGCAGATCACCCCGCGTCAGGTACCACACACTGGTCAAGGCCCACGCCATCCAAGCCAGCGAAACTGTTTGGCCTTCGATGACCCAAGTGGGCTCGAGCAGCAGCACGCCGATGGACAAGAAAATCAAGGGGATGCCGACCAAATGGGTGGCAATGTTGCGGCGATCTCGGTGGTAATGCGCGTACTGCACCATTAAAAAGGTGGCAGGTCGAAACAAATTCATGCAGTTCTCCGGACACAGTGTGGGCAGTGGCCATACGCACACTGAACCTCGGCCAGTTTTCTGGCAAAAACCGCATTTTGGAGAAGTCTGCCGCCCCGTCAAGGGTGTTTTCCAGCATCGGCGACAGGGGCCGTGCCAGCCCAATCCGGGGTTAACCGATCAGGCGCTGCATGGCTTCTTGGTATTTGGCCGCGGTTTTTTGAATCACGTCCTGCGGCAGTCGAGGGGCGGGCGGGGTCTTGTCCCAGGGCTTGCCATTGACTTCGGCAGACTCCAGCCAATCGCGCAAAAACTGCTTGTCATAGCTGGGCGGGTTGGCCCCTTCCACATAACTTGGGGCCGGCCAATAGCGCGATGAGTCGGGCGTCAAGACCTCGTCCATCAAGACCAGGGTGCCATCTGCGTCGAGACCAAACTCAAACTTGGTGTCGGCAATGATGATGCCCTTGGTGGCGGCAATGTCGCGCGCCGCTTTGTAGAGCTGGATGCTGATGTCGCGGATACGCGTGGCGAGATCGGCGCCGATCATCTGCACAGTTTGCTCGAAGGTGATGTTTTCATCGTGCTCGCCCACCGCTGCTTTGGCCGCCGGGGTGTAAATGGGCTCAGGCAAGGGACTGGCGTTTTTCAAGCCGGCGGGCAACTGCACACCGCAGACGGCTTGGTTTTCTTGGTATTCCTTCCAACCACTGCCGGCCAAATAGCCCCGCACCACAGCTTCCACCGGAATGGGCTTGAGGCGCTTGACCAACATCGAGCGACCCTGCACTTGCGCCCGCTCATCGGCCGACACCACGCTCTCTGGGGCTTCTCCGGTGAGGTGGTTGGGGCAAATGTTCAAGCCTTTGGGGCCGAGTTGCTCAAACCAAAACAACGCCATTTGTGTGAGCAACACCCCTTTGCCAGGAATCGGCTCACCCATGATCACATCGAAGGCGCTGATGCGGTCTGAGGCCACCATCAAGATGCGGTCTTCTCCGACGGCGTAGTTGTCACGCACCTTGCCACGAGCCAAAAGGGGCAAAGAATTCAGGGTCGAAGTGTGAAGCGCAGAAGTCATGAAGCAAACAGTCCATCAAGAAAAAGGCCCGTTGAACAGGCAACGGGCCATTCGGGTCAATTATCGCAGGCCCTGCAACAAAGACTGCACTCAACCGGGCTGCGGCTGCGCTTGAAACGTCAGCGCACCACTTGCGCCAATTCGCCTCGGGCATATTGGCCAGCCACCACTTGCAGGCTGTGCCCCTTGATCTTGGGGGCTTGGCCCTCGCAACCAAACTCGAGGTAACGCTGTTTGCACAACTGTTTGGCCGCTTCACGGGCCGGCTTGAGCCATTCGCGGGCATCGAACTTGTCGGGGTTTTCAACCAAAAACTTGCGCACCGCCGCAGTCATGGCCAAACGAATGTCGGTGTCGATGTTGATTTTGCGCACGCCAAACTTGATGGCTTCTTGAATCTCTTCCACCGGCACGCCGAAGGTTTGCTTCATCTGCCCGCCATATTGGTTGATCATGGCCAACAGCTCTTGCGGCACGCTGGACGAACCGTGCATCACCAAATGGGTGTTAGGAATGCGGGCGTTGATTTCTTTGACACGGCTGATGGCCAAAATGTCCCCGGTGGGCTTGCGGCTGAATTTGTAGGCGCCATGGCTGGTGCCAATGGCAATGGCCAAGGCGTCGAGCCCGGTGGCCTTGACGAACTGAGCAGCTTCTTCCGGGTCGGTCAGCATTTGGCTGTGGTCCAGTTTGCCCACGGCACCAATGCCGTCTTCCTCGCCGGCCTCACCTGTTTCCAGGTTGCCCAGGCAACCCAATTCACCTTCGACCGAGACGCCTTGCAGATGGGCCATCTCGACCACGCGGCGGGTCACATCGACGTTGTAGGCAAAGTCGGCGGGAGTTTTGCCGTCTTCCAGCAAAGAGCCGTCCATCATGACCGACGAAAAGCCCAAATTGATGGCGCCTTGGCATACTGCCGGGCTTTGCCCGTGGTCTTGGTGCATGACCAAGGGAATGTGCGGCCACTGCTCAGTGGCAGCCTGAATCAGGTGCTTGATGAAGGGCTCGCCGGCGTATTTGCGGGCCCCGGCACTGGCTTGCAAAATAACCGGGGCGCCCACTTCGTCGGCGGCGGTCATGACGGCCTGGACCTGTTCCAGGTTATTGACGTTGAAAGCTGGAATGCCGTAGCCATTGACGGCGGCATGGTCCAGCAGCTCGCGCATTGAAACGAGTGCCATGGTGATTTCTCGGGAAGTTAAAAATTCGGGCGAACCGGCATGTAACCGGTTGGTAACTGGTCAGAATTTTATCGCTTGGGGACTGACGCCTGGCTGAATATTTCTGGGCCCCAGAAGCGCAGAAGGGGCCCCGCGGGGCCCCTTCAGAAAGACTTAAATCAAGCGACTTTGCAAATCTTGAGCATGTTGGTGCCGCCAGGTGAGCCCATGGGCTCGCCACAGGTGATGGCGTAAACATCGCCGGTGCTCACGATGTTGCGCTTTTTCAGGTGCGCTTCGGCTTCCAACAGCGCGGTATCGCGATCAGCGCTGGTGTCCATCAGCAAAGGGCGCACGTTGCGGAACAAGGCCATTTTGCGTTGCGAGGCCAACTTGGTGGTCAGCGCATAAATTGGGATGTGCACGCGGTGACGGCTCATCCACAAGGCGGTTGAGCCCGACTCGGTCATGGCCACAATGGCTTTGGCACCCAAATGGTGGGCCGTGAACAAGGCCCCCATGGCGATCGATTGGTCGATGCGGCTGAAGGTTTGGCCTTTGAAGTCGGCATCGAGTGCGGGGTCTTCGGCGCCCTCGGCGGCCAAGCAAATTTTGGCCATTTCTTCCACGGTTTCGAGGGGGTATTTGCCGGCAGCGGTTTCGGCGCTCAGC
>JBJOIR010000032.1:0-23770 GCA_046047055.1 Pseudomonadota bacterium
TAGGCGTGCATGGGTCGACTTGGGCAGGCCCCGATTCTAGAAAGCCCACTCTAAACTGCACGGAATGGGGCAAAAGCCCCTTGCAATACCCCGTATAAACCCTAAAATTCAACGCATGCTGCACTGCAACAAAGTTGTACGGCCCAGGCCAGTTTCGGCGCAGTCTCTTTGAAAACCTTTTTTATTGATCTGGAGATCCTCATGATGACCGCTGAACAAATCGTCGCCTCGCACAAAGCCAACGTTGAAACCCTGTTTGGTTTGACCGCCAAAGCCTTTGAAGGCGTGGAAAAATTGGTCGAATTGAACATGAGCGCTGCCAAAGCCGCTTTGGACGAGTCCGCCAACAAAACCCAAGCCGTGTTGAGCGTGAAAGACGCCCAAGACCTGTTGGCCATGCAAGCCAGCCTGTTCCAGCCTTTGGCTGAAAAAACAGCCGCTTACAGCCGCCACCTGTACGACATCGCTTCTGGCACCGGTGGCGAGTTCACCAAAGCCTTCGAAGCCCAAACTGCAGCTGCACAAAAGCAATTTGCTGCCTTGGTTGACAGCACCGCCGCCAACGCGCCTGCAGGTTCCGAGCAAGCCGTTGCCATGATGAAGGGTGCTGTAACTGCCGCCAACACCGCTTTTGAATCTGTGCAAAAAGCCGTCAAGCAAGCCACCGAATTGGCCGAGTCCAATTTGGCTGCCATGACCCAAACTGCCGCTCCAAAAGCCACTTCTAAAAAGAAGTAAGCCATTTTTGCTGAGGTGAGGCTGTTCTCAGCCCCCACAGCACAGACAAGTTGTCTCCTCGGATCTCTTTGAATTTCGTCAGGGAAACAGGGATCCCTTCAAGGGCTGGTCGCAAGACCGGCCCTTTTTTTATTTCAGCGGCCCATTTCAAAGTCGGCCATCTTGGCCTTCAGGGTTGGCAGCATCGCCTGCATGGCCACCCGACCCGCTTCAATGGAACGCATGCGCGCGCCAAAATCCGCACTCTTCACACCCGACAAGGCCGGGCGAACCACCACATTGGCTTCTTTCAGGGCCAGCGAGTTGATGCTCTTGCCCATGATGGTGAAGGTCTGCAACAAAATTTGAAACGTATCGGCCGAAGGGTTGCCATCGGGGTCACTCGAAATATCAACCGCGATCACAAAATTGGCGCCCATTTCGCGGGTTTGACGCACCGGCACGGGGGCCACCAAGCCGCCGTCGACATACTCGCGGTCCCCGATGCGCACAGGCTGAAACACCGCGGGTACCGCGCTCGAGGCGCGCACGGCCGTGCCGGTGTTGCCGCGCCTGAAAGTGATGACCTCTCCGCTGCCCAAATCGGTGGCCACAATGCCCACTGGAATCTTCATTTGCTCTAAATTGCGACCGCCCACTTGGGTGTTCACATACCTGGCCAAGGCCTCTCCGCGCAGCGCCCCTCGGTTCAAGATGGGCAGCATCCAATCGGTGATGTCGGCCTCTTGCATGGTCTCAGCCACTTTGGCGAGCTCAGCCGTGTTCTTGCCACTGGCATACAGCGCAGCGACCAAACTGCCGGCCGACGTGCCCACCACATAACTGGGGCTCAGGCCCGCCTCTTCCAGCACTTGAATCACCCCTACATGGGCAAAACCCCGGGCGGCGCCGCCCCCCAAAGCCAAGCCCAGCTTGACTTCTCGCCGCTCCGTCATTGGTGGCTGTGGGCTGGGTATCGCCACGGGCTCGGCCACGGGCACCTGGGTTGCCGTGCCACAGGCCGACAAAACAAGCGCCCCCAGCAAAGCCCAAAGGCCCCGAGAGCCCCGTGTGTGCATGGCACCGATCGTTGATTTCATCTTTTTCTCAAATCTTATTGATAATGATTCGCATTTGGATTACACTGACTTCACCGAACATTCCAAAAGCTGAAAACCATGTCACTCTCCAAATCCCTCGTCACACTGGCCTGCCTGTTGTCCCTGTCTGCCGTGATGGCACAAGACAAAGTGCTGAACATCTACTCTGCCCGCCACTACCCCACCGACGAAGTGATGTACAGCGACTTCACCAAGGCCACGGGCATCAAGATCAACCGGGTGGATGCGGACGATGCCGGTATTCTCGCGCGTCTCAAAGCCGAGGGCGCCGCCTCGCCCGCCGATGTGATTTTGCTGGTCGATGCCGCCCGCTTGTGGCGTGCCGAAGTGGACGGGCTGTTCATGCCCATCAAATCGCCCAAGCTCGAAGAAGCCATCCCGGCCAACTTGCGCGCCAAGCCATCCGACAACGGCGGTACCGCTTGGTTTGGCTTGTCAACCCGGGCCCGCGTGGTGGTGTACGACAAGGTCAAGTTCAACAAGTCCGATGCCGACAGCTACGAAAAGCTGGCCGATCCCAAATTCAAAGGCCAATTGTGCATTCGCTCAGGCTCTCACCCTTACAACCTGAGTCTGTTTGGGGCCATGACCGAGCACTTGGGCCCCCAAAAAACAGAGGTCTGGCTGAAGGGCCTGGTGGACAACATGGCGCGCAGCCCCAAAGGGGGCGATACCGACCAAATCAAAGGCGTGGCGACGGGTGAATGCGGCGTGGCCGTGACCAACACCTATTACCTGGCCCGGATGATGCGCTCGACCAACCCGGCTGACCGCGCTGTAACCGAAAAAATCGGCGTGGTGTTTCCCAACCAAAGCAGTTGGGGCACACACCTGAACATCGCCGGCGGGGCAGTGGCACGGCATGCCAAAAACGCCGACAACGCGGTCAAGTTCTTGGAGTATTTGGCCAGCCCCTCAGCGCAAAACCACTTTGCCAACGGCAACAACGAGTGGCCTGCTGCCAAGGGCGTGAGCTTTGACAACCCGGCATTGAAAGCCATGACAGGGGGCAGCTTCAAAAGCGAGCTGCTGCCCATCAGCGCTGTGGGCATGAACCAGATCAAGGTGCAGCAAATGCTGGACCGCGTTGGGTTCAAGTAAACCCAACACGGCCCTGCCACTCACGAACGGATCAGGTGGTCAAAGGCGCTGAGGGCCGCCTTGGCGCCCTCGCCTGCCGCAATCACGATCTGCTTGTAAGGCACCGTAGTGCAGTCACCGGCGGCGAACACGCCGGGCACATTGGTGTGGCCCTTGGCGTCGACCACGATCTCGCCAAACTTGGAAAGTTCCACAGTGCCCTTCAAGAACTCGGTGTTGGGCACCAAGCCGATTTGCACGAACACGCCGGCCAATTCGACATGGTGCTCGGTGCCGGTGGCGCGGTCTTTGTAGCGGATGCCGTTGACCTTGCTGCCGTCGCCGGTGATCTCGGTGGTCTGGGCGTTGGTGTGCACCGTCACGTTGGGCAAACTGTTCAGCTTGTTCACCAGCACCGCGTCGGCCTTGAGTTGTTCGGCAAACTCGATCACCGTGACGTGCTCGACGATGCCGGCCAAGTCAATGGCCGCTTCGATGCCGGAGTTGCCACCACCGATCACTGCGGTACGCTTGCCCTTGAACAGCGGGCCGTCGCAATGCGGGCAGTAAGCCACGCCCTTGTTTTTGTACTCGGCCTCACCGGGCACGTTCACGTTTCGCCAGCGCGCACCGGTGGACAAGATCACCGTCTTGGCCTTGAGCGTCGCGCCGTTTTCCATCTGGATGTGCACCAAGCCGTCGGCCCCTGCAGGGGTCAATTTGTCGGCCCGTTGCAGGTTCATGATGTCCACGCCGTAGTGGCGCACTTGCGCTTCGAGGGCAGCGGCAAACTTGGGGCCGTCGGTCTCGAGCACCGAGATGTAGTTTTCGATCGCCATCGTGTCGTTGGTCTGACCGCCAAAGCGCTCAGCCGCCACGCCCACGCGGATGCCTTTGCGTGCTGCGTAAACAGCAGCCGCCGCGCCTGCGGGGCCACCGCCCACGATCAGCACTTCATAGGGGTCTTTGGCATCGAGCTTGGCCGCTTCGCGGGTGGCTGCACCGGTGTCCAGCTTGGCCACGATTTCTTCGACGCTCATGCGACCGGAGCCAAAAACTTGTCCGTTCAAGAAGACCATGGGCACTGCCATGATCTGGCGCTCTTCCACTTCCTTCTGAAAAGCACCGCCTTCGATCACCACGGTTTTGACTTTGGGGTTGAAGATGGCCATGAGCGACAAGGCCTGCACCACGTCGGGGCAGTTGTGGCAGCTCAGCGACATGTAAACCTCGAAACTGAAGTCGCCGTCCAGACCTTTGATGGATTCGATGATCTCGGGCTCGACCTTGGGCGGGTGGCCGCCAGTCCAGAGCAAGGCCAAGACCAAAGAGGTGAACTCGTGGCCGAGCGGCAAACCAGCAAAGCGCACGCCCTGGCTGTCGCCTTCTCGCACCACCTCAAATGAAGGCTTGCGTGCGTCGTTGCCCGAGGTGACCAAGCTCACCTTGTCGGACAAGCCCACGATGGTCTCGAGCAGTTCTTTCATCTCTGTGCCAGTTTCGCTGTCGTCGAGCGATGCGACCAAGCGGATAGGCTGGCGCAACAAGGCCAGGTATTGCTGCAATTGGGCTTTGAGGGTGTCGTCGAGCATGGTTTTCTCCAGTTTCAAGTTGCAAACATTCAGGGCCCTGCTTGTGGCGAGGCCTCGAAAAAAGGTTTTTGGGGGAATCGTTGAGGACAGCGCACACCCGACTGGTGGCCTTGTTGCGCTGTGTTCAACGCCCTGCCAAGGCAGGGTGCTGAAAGCCCTGATCAACAGGGCTGGCAGTCAAGATTTAGATCTTGCCGACCAAGTCGATGGATGGAGCCAAAGTCTTCGCGCCTTCTTTCCACTTGGCTGGGCACACTTGGCCTGGGTTGGCGGCGGTGTACTGGGCAGCGGTCAGCTTGCGCAATGTCTCAGACACGTCACGGGCGATTTCGTTGGAATGGACTTCCATGGTCTTGATCATGCCGTCTGGGTTGATCACGAAGGTACCGCGCAAAGCCAGGCCGTCTTCTTCGATGTGCACGCCAAAAGCGCGTGTCAACTTGTGTGTCGGGTCACCGATCAATGGGAACTTGGCTTTGCCCACAGCAGGCGAAGTCTCGTGCCACACTTTGTGCGAGAAGTGGGTGTCGGTGGTGATGATGTACACCTCAGCGCCGGCCTTTTGAAAGGCAGCGTAGTTGTCAGCAGCGTCTTCAATTTCTGTGGGGCAGTTGAAGGTGAAAGCGGCAGGCATGAAGATGAACACGTTCCACTTGCCCTTGAGGGTGGCTTCGGTGATTTCAACGAATTTGCCGTTGTGGAAAGCTTGGTTTTTGAAAGGCTGAACTTGTGTGTTGATCAGTGACATGGTATTTCCTTGGGTTGGTTTAAAAAAACTATCGAATGAGAAAACTCATTGGTAGCAATCATAATTCAACCTAGGGTTTTTACTCATGAGTTGTTCCTATCGCCCCGATAGCGAAAAGCTTCAGCCGAGGAACCTTCATTGCCTAAAGCAATTTACCCCACCCTTCAAGACCCACAGTTGGGGTGAGCCGGGTCTGAAGCCCTTTTTCAGGACTGTCTGGCCCCAGCGGCCTTGAGCGCCCCCACAGCCAAGCAAAGCCAAGCCAAAATCCAGGCGCCACCGCCCCAGGGCACGGCGGCGCGCAGGGTGTCCCACCCCCAAATGTTTCGGGCATACAGATTCAGGCTGAACAACAACACCCCGGTCAGCATCAGCCCACCCGCGACCTGCAACCAACGCGATGGACCCCAGCACGAGAGCGCCAAAGCCACCAGCAAAAGTCCCAGTGAATGAAATTGCTGCTGACTCAAGGCGGTTTGCACCATCACCGGTATGCCGCCACTGAAGACCGGCAAATGCGCAAACGCGGCACTGAACACCACGCTGGCGCCAGCGCTCAAGGAGCCCAGCACGCCATAAATGCGAGCCGAACGCGGCACAGAAGAATAAGCAATTGTTGTCATGGCGTCAGTCCTGATGAATGGTGCTGATTGGAGCACGGCTGCAGGCCTGATTTTCGGCGATGGTTGTGCATAATTGACGTTGACGTAACGTCAATCAAATTCTGGAGATCAACATGGACATTCAAGGCAAAGTTTTCATCGTCACCGGCGGCGCTTCGGGCTTGGGCGAAGGCACCGCCCGCATGCTGGCTGCCCACGGGGGCAAAGTGGTGATTGCCGACATGCAAGCCGAAAAAGGCGAAGCCATTGCCCAAGAGTTGGGCGGCGCATTTGTCAAGTGCGATGTGAGCAACGAAGCCGATGGCCAAGCGGTGGTGTCCAAAGCCGTGTCCATGGGCAAACTCATGGGTTTGGTCAACTGCGCGGGCATTGCACCCGCCGAAAAAACCGTGGGCAAAAACGGCGCGCACAACCTCGGTGTGTACACCAAGACCATCATGGTCAATTTGGTCGGCAGCTTCAACATGATTCGCTTGGCCGCTGAGGCCATGTGCAAAAACGAACCCGAAGCCACCGGCGAGCGCGGCGTCATGATCAGCACCGCCAGCGTGGCCGCCTATGACGGACAAATCGGGCAAGCGGCCTATGCCGCATCCAAAGGGGGCGTGGTGGGCATGACCTTGCCTATCGCCCGCGACTTGGCGCGCAATGGCATCCGCAACATGACCATCGCCCCAGGCATCTTTGGCACGCCCATGTTGTTTGGCATGCCGCAAGAAGTTCAAGACGCCCTCGCCGCGGGGGTGCCCTTTCCCAGCCGGTTAGGTACGCCGCAGGATTACGCCAAATTGGCCAAACACATCTTCGAAAACGACATGCTCAATGGCGAGGTCATTCGCTTGGACGGTGCCATTCGCTTGGCCCCCAAGTAACGGTTCAGGGCAAGGTCTGGCTCGGTCAGACTTTGCCGGCGGCGCCCATCACGCTCAAACCCAGCCAAACGGCCACATAGGCCGCACTGAACAGCAGCACAGCAGCGATGGCGACCCAGCTGTCCCGCTGACTGCACCACCGGGTGCACCTTGAACCACCGCATTGCCCGCCCCATCGCCCGCCACATTGCTCGCCCCCAACTTCACTCTGGTGCTGGCCCACGCGCTGAGCCAACCAGCCCACCAAGGGGATGAACTGCTGGGCATGCACGGCCAAGAAATGGGCCGGTCGCAGGTCTTGCGACGCATGCCAGCCCAGCACGGGCAAGCCGACACCCGCCATCGGTTGTTGACCACCGAGCATGAAGCCGCTGACGGTGGACAACACAAAGGTCAACACCAAGCCCAACAGCACCGCCAGCGTCAAGGGCGTGAGGGTGTCTGATTTTTTGACTTGCCAAATTTCCCAAGCCAACCACGCTTGCGAAGTCACCAAGCCCACTGCCGCCACCGCCATCAAACCAAACAACATCGCATGCCAAGCGTCTCGCGTGTTGTAGTGCGAGCCTTCGCCCCAAGCGGCTTGGAAGCTGATGTAAGCCACCTCAAACAACGAGGTCACAATGAGCAAGGCAGCGATGCCTTCAAACGCGCGGCCTTGCCCCACTTGCGGCGCCACCAAGCGACTCAACACCACCGTGGTCATGGCAAACACAGCGGTGCCCGCCAAAAATTTCATGGGCTTGACCCAAACGCCGACCTCGCGCAAGGTCCGTTCATCCACCAAAGACACGCCAAACACCACAATCAGCAACAAGGCCATGACCGCGGCATAAATGCAGAGGTATTTTTGTGCGGCACTGAACTGTGAAAAGCGCAACAACCCGGCTTGCAAAAACCCTGGGGGTGTTTCTGGCGCGGCATTGGACGCGTTGTCAGCAATTGAATTTGGAGCTTCAGGCATTTTTGAAAGCTATATTGAAAGTTATGGTGAAAGTTGGGTGCAAAGTTGATACCGCCACGCGATCGGATCGTTGGGTCGATTAAACACGCTGGCGTTTTCAACTTGTCCAGCCAGGCCATCGCGGTCTCACGGTCTAGCCATAAACCCCATTGCATTCAAGACCGATGACCGTATGCTCGACCTGCGGTGCCAGGTTGTTTCTGGCCCCACCCCACAAAGAAACTCCCATGCCTCTCTTTCAAGCTTCAACCCGTTTCTCGATCCTTCTCCTCGGTGTGGGGCTTCTGTCGGCATGCACCACGCGAGCTCCTCAAGCCCCCAAAACACCCCCTCCGCCTGAAGGCCAATGGCGCTACAGCGTGCCCGAGCAACCCGAGGCCGCCAGTGGCAACACCGTCAAACCGGGCTGGGCCTTTGCGCGACAGGCAGTGGCTGCCGCCAACCCTTTGGCCACCGATGCGGGTCTACAAATTTTGCGCTCAGGCGGCTCGGCGCTCGATGCCGCTATTGCGGTGCAAATGGTGTTGGGTTTGGTCGAACCGCAATCGAGTGGACTCGGTGGCGGTGCATTTTTATTGCACTTTGACGGCAAAAAAATCTCAGCCCACGATGGCCGCGAAACCGCGCCCGCCGGCGCCAAGGCCAACCAGTTTTTAGGCGACGATGGCAAGCCGCTGCAGTTTGACGAAGCGCTGCAAAGCGGCCATGCGGTGGGTGTGCCCGGAGCGGTTCGCATGCTTGAGGCCGCCCATCGGCAGCATGGGGTCTTGCCTTGGGCTCAACTGATGGTGCCCGCCATCACGTTGGCCGAGCAAGGGTTCAAAGTCAGCCCCCGTTTGCACACGCTGATTCAGGCAGATCCCCATCTCAAAAAAGACCCGATCGCCCTCGCTTATTTTTACAACGCGCAGGGCCAAGCGTGGCCCGTTGGCCATGTGCTGCGCAACCCCGAATACGCCCATGTGTTGCGGCGCATCGCCATCGAAGGCAGCCGAGCTTTGCATGAAGGTTCGGTGGCCCAAGCCATCGTGCAACGCACACAGGCAGCGCCCCGTCCGGGCACCCTGACCCTGCAAGACTTGGCCCAGTACCAAGCCCGTGAACGCGAGGCCTTGTGCTTTGACCATGCGGTGCAAAAACGCACTTACCGCCTGTGCGGTTTCCCACCGCCCTCTTCTGGGCACATCGCCATCGGCCAAATTTTGGGCGTGTTGGCCCAGACCAAAGCCGCAGGACCTGAGGTGCAATACGGCCTGCCCACGCCCGACTGGCTGCACCGCTATACCGAAGCCTCGCGCCTAGCCTTTGCCGACCGCGCCCAATTTGTAGCTGACCCTGAATTTGTCACGGCCCCTGCGGGTGATTGGCGCAGCATGCTGAGCAGCCCTTACTTGAAGCAGCGCAGCCAATTGATTGGCGCCCAGTCGATGAAAACAGCCACACCGGGCCAACCCGGGGGCGCGCGCACCAGCTTTGCCCCCATGCCCGCACAAACCGAATACGGCACCAGCCACATCAGCGTGGTCGATGCGCGCGGGCGCGTGGTGGCGATGACCACCACCATCGAGGCCGCCTTTGGCGCACGCCGTATGGTCAGCACCGACGCCCAACGTGCGGGTGGATTTTTGCTGAACAACGAATTGACCGACTTCAGCTTTATGCCCGCCGATGCCCAAGGCCGACCGATTGCCAACCGCGTTGAGCCCGGCAAACGTCCACGCTCCTCCATGTCACCCACGCTGGTGCTCGACAAAGCCACTGGGCAATTGGTGATGAGCGGCGGCAGTCCCGGCGGCGCGCTGATCGTTCACTACACCGCGAAGCTGCTGGTGGGCACTTTGCATTGGGGCATGAACGCACAAGAAGCGGTGAATCTGCCCAACTTTGGCCCGATCAATGGACCTACCTTGTTAGAAGCCAACCGCTTTCCGGCCACGACCGCACAAGCGCTGAAAGACCGCGGACATGAACTGCGCGTGATGGAGATGACCAGCGGACTGCAAGCCATTGAGCGCACGCCAAAGGGCTGGTTTGGCGCGGCCGATCCGCGGCGCGAGGGCGAGGTGATGGGCGACTAAGAACGCCTGAGGTCAGCGGCCAACCGCTAAGCTGGCCAAGCCACTGGCGCGTTTGACTTGACGTGCCATGGCTTCGCCCAACAGCCCCGCACGCGGTTCGACCAAAGTGAGGTGTTCTTTGGCGCGGGTGATGCCGGTGTAGACCAGTTCACGCGTCAACATGTCGCCCCCGGAGTCGGGCAACACCACCACCGCATGCGCAAATTCTGAGCCTTGGCTTTTGTGAATGGTCATGGCAAACGCCGTCTCTACATGGGCCAAGCGGCTCACGCTGACCGAGCGCAGTTGGGTCCCTTCCAAAAACCAAACGCGCAAGGCCTTGCTGGCCACCCCCGGCAACACCACACCCACATCGCCATTGAAAACGCCCAGTGATTTGTCGTTGCGGGTCACCATCACTGGGCGGCCTGCAAACCACTCGCCCTCGGGCTTGAGTAAGCCCTGCTCGGCCAAAGCCCTTTGCACTTGCAGATTCAGCTGGCGGTCGCCCCAGTCGCCGTCGTGCACAGCACACAAAATACGAAAACGCTCAAAGGCCTGCAACACCTGCACAACCCAAGCGCTGTGGGCTGCGACCGCGGCGTCTGGCTCTTTGGCAGCATCAACAAGCGCATCGACAGACGCCTCTGCAGGCGCAACGGGAGGCGCCACGTGAGACACATCTGTAGGCACATGTTGAGGATCATCAACCGTCACATCGGCCTGTGGCCCCGCCTGCATGAGCCGCAAATAATCGGCATAACAGGCCGGCGCTTGTGGGCGGCCTTGCAATGCCAGACGCACCACGGCATCGGGCTTCACGGGTGCCGACAAGGCATACACCTTGCCCACACCGGCGTGCGCGTTGAGCTGTGAACTGTTGGCGTTTGAGGCATTGGGGAATGCAGTTGTGGGGACTGCGACTTTGGGGAGTGCGGCTTTGGAGAGTGCCGTGTTGGGAAGCGCCGCATGGGAAATTTCAGCGTGGGCTTGTTGCGTGCCCCTGGCCAGCAACTCGTAAGCCCCCATGGGCGACGGCTGCGCAAACAAGTCTTGTGGCGCCACAGTGGTGGCGATACCCCAATTCACTGCTTTGGCCAATGCGCCAATGTCCGAGCCAAACCGGTGGCTGTGTCGCAACATCACGGTTTGTTGGTCCAGCGGACTGCCCTGACGTGGCGAGGGCTGCAACACTTCGCCACAAGTCGCCCGCAAATAGTCGCAGGTGCTTGGGCTGTACAAATTGTCTTTCGCATGCACACACAAATCACCCAGCACCGAACCCACTTCGACCGATGCCAGTTGGTCTTTGTCCCCCAGCAACACCAGCTTGGCATGCGCTGGCATGGCCTGCATCAAGGCCGCCATCATCTCTAAATGAACCATCGAAGTTTCATCGACCACCAGCACATCCAAATCGAGCGGCCGTTGCGCGTTGTGCTTGAACTGTCGACTGCCCGCCTGCATGCCCAACAACGCATGCACCGTGCTGGCCTTGCCCATGCGGTCGGTCAGGTTTTTGAGGTCAATGCTCTCGCCCAAGCTGAGTTGCAAACTGGCCAAAGACTGGTCGATGGATTGGCGCAAGCGCGCCGCCGCTTTGCCCGTCGGCGCGGCCAAGGCCACCCTTAACTGCGCCGGGTGGGTGCTGGTGGCCAACAACAAGGCCAACAAGCGAGCGGCGGTGTAGGTTTTGCCGGTGCCAGGCCCGCCTGTGATGACCGTCAGTCCACTGCGCAAGGCCAGCGCGCAAGCCATTTTCTGCCAAGCGGGGCCTGCGTCATTTGCGTCCATCAACTGTGCAGCGGCCGATGGTGTCGCGGCTTCTGGGTCAGGGCGAGTCCGCACAGGAAACAAGCGGTCCAGCCAATAACGAGCGGCTTCGGTGTCCACATGGGGCAGCGCCCTCGCCCGCTCGGCCATGGCCTGTGCCACCTGCTGCTCATAGACCCAATATCGGCGCAGATACAGCAAAGGCTGTTCGGGTGTGCCACCCAACACCAGCGGTTGCCCTCTGTCAACAGACTGAGCGCCATCGCCATCGCCATCGCCATCGCCTGCGCTTTCAGCCCCCTCACCTCCCTCGACCCACCATGCGCAACGCACCACCGGGCTGCGCTGCAATGCCTTGAGCCAGACCGACAGCCCCTTGGGCAGTTCAGCCCAGAGTGTGTTGAGGTCCGTTTGAATTTTGTCGGGCCACGCCAGCACCGATTGGGGCTGCAAGACCAACTCACGCAACGGCAAACACACATGACCGCGCCCCTCCATGTGCGCCAACAAGGCGCTGGCGACCAACAAGGGCGGCGAAGCCTGCACATCAAGCTGCTGCACAAAAAGGGCCATGGCGCTGTCCAAGCGTCGCAAGCCACCCTGCTCAGTCCAGGCGAGCAAGGTGCGCAAAGTGGCCGCAGCGTCTAGGGTTGTGTTCATCGTCGTCAGTCTCGGCTTTCAGGGCCAGTGCCGGGGCTGTGTGTGCTGTGGGTGCTGGTCTCGACAGGGTCGAGCATGTGATCCAACTCGGCCAAGAACTCGGCTGAAAAGTTCAGTGTGCACATGCCACCCGCAGGCCCATGAATGCCCCGCAAAAACAAATAAGCCGCGCCGCCCAAATGCTGCTCAGGGTCATAGCTGGCGCCCAATCGGCTGCGCAACAGGCGGTGCAAAGCCAAGGCATATATGGCGGCTTGCACGTCATAGCGGTGCTCGGCCATGGCGGCCTGCAGGCGCTCGGTGCTGTAGGCAGCATCCTCGTTGCCGAGGGCGTTGGACTTGTAGTCCAGCACCCAATAACGGCCGCGGTGCTCGAACACCAAATCCATGAAGCCCATCAACATGCCATGCAAGGTGCTGGACTGCAAGCTGGGGCGTGGCACACCGGGCATCAGTTGGGTTTGGCACAGCTGGTCGAGTTGTCGGGTCTGAATGCGGTGCGCCGGCAGCCAAAACTCCATCTCCGAGCGCAATGATGTCAAGTCGGCCAGTGCCACGCCCTGATCGACATTGGGGTCGCGCTCAAGCCCCGGCATCGGGTGCTGCACCACCTGCAACAACCAGTCGGCCAGCGCGGGGGCAGCGTCTTTGTGGGCCCGCTCGCATCGGGCTTGCAGTCGGGCCATGAGCGGCGGGTTGTCGGCCAACTGAAAGCCCTCGGCTGACAGCCAGTCCAGTTGTTGGTGCAGCCAATTGCCCGTCAAGGGGCCGCGCTTGAAACTGTGCCAAATCGGCGATGCAGCTGTGATGGCTGTCGTGCCAGGGCCCATGGGCCGCTCGTCATCGGCCGGCCGCATCACGTGCAGTGGCGACAGCGCGGGCAAAGCCAAGGGTCCCTCAACCATCGACTGCGCCTGCATGGCCCATGTCCCTGCATCCGACAGTCCATTGGAATGCATCGCCTGAGTGGGCAAGGCTTTGAGATCGCGGGTCAAGCGCGAATAGCTGGCAATGCCCCAACTGCGGTCAAATTCAGCCCGGAACTCGGGTGCCGCTTGCAAGTCAGGCAAAGGGTCACGCGCGGCCAATGCGGTCACAGCAGTGGCTACAGGCGCCTGCACCAGCCGGATGCCTTGGCCCGAATCTGCCCAATGCTGCAAGGGCTCCAACCAATCAGCGGCTTCGCGCGGCGCTGGCCCTCCCAGCAAAACGCCGATCGCACTCTGATGGGTTTTACAAGACAGGCCTGTGCCCAATTTAACGGCACAAAAGCCCAGCCAAAGCGCATGGCGCGCACGGGTCATGGCCACGTACAACAGCCGCAGGTCTTCACGCAGGCGTTCTTGTTCAAACTGGGCCTTCGCAGCCTCTGAGATGTTCAGCACCAATTGCCGCCCACCCTCTGCGTCGGGCAGGTAAACATATTTTTGATTTTTGGCGTCGAACCCTTTGAACCGGGTGGCAAAAGGCAAACACACCACGGGGTACTCGAGGCCTTTGCTGGCATGAATGGTGACAATCTTCACCAGATCGGCATCGCTTTCCAGCCGCACCACCTGATCGTCAGACTGGGGGGTGTTTTCAGCAATCTGGTTGAGCAACCAACGAATCAATGCTTGCTCACCCTCCAGATCGCTGCTGGCGTTTTGCAGCAATTCGGCCAAGTGTAAAAAATGGGTCAGGCTGCGCTCACCACCACTTTGCGCCAACCAGCGGGCCGCCAAGCCAAAGCGGTGCAGCGTTTGCCGCAGCATGGCCAGCACCCCTTGGCTCTGCCAAGTCTGGCGCAACTGGCGCAAGGCTTCAACTTGCGCGTCAAAGGCTTCGTCGTCAGTGGCCAATCGCATGAGCTCGGCCAGTGGCAAGCCCACACTGGCCAAGGCCAAGCCAGCGCGCACCAAGGCCGCGTCTTGTGGCGCAGCGACGGCGCGAAGCCAATGCACCAAATCTCGCGCTTCGTCGCTTTGGTAAACGGAATCCTTGTCAGACAAAAACACCGAGGTGATCTGGCGCATTTGCAGGGCTCGTTGCACCGCCAGGGCTTCTTTGCTCGTTGGCACCAGCACGGCAATGTCTTGGGGTCGCAAACGCTGCAAGGTGCCATCAGCTTGGGCAAAACCATTGCGGGCATCGTTCAACCAAGTGGCAATTTGCTCGGCACAACGCTCAGCAAAGCGCTTGCGCGACACGCCAGAAGCCAACATGTCCAACTCGTGCACCAAGGTGATGGCGGGCATGTCCCCCGCCGAGGAGACCCATTTTTCAGTTCGGCCTTGCGCTTGAACCGGTACAAAAGGCAAGGGGTTGTGGCCGGACTCTGCCTTCAACTGAAAAGCGCCACCCAGTTGCTGCCCTTCCGCATGCACAAAGCCATGGTTGACGGCATTGACCAGCGCTTGGGTAGACCGGTAATTGACCGACAGGGCATAGTGCCGCCCTTCAGTGGCCGCGCGTGCTTTCAAGTAGCTGTAAATGTCCGCTCCCCGAAAGCCATAGATCGACTGCTTCGGGTCGCCAATCATGAGGAAGGCGTGCGCAGGGCTGTTGTTGGCTGTTTGGTAGATCGCATCAAAGATGCGGTATTGAATGGGCGCAGTGTCTTGAAATTCATCGATCAAGGCCACCGGGTATTGCTGTGCAATGCGATCTCGCAGGCTTTCTGCGTGGGGGCCCTGCAGTGCAGCGTCCAAGCGTTCTTGCAGGTCTGAAAAGCCAAATGTGCCTTGTTGGCGCTTGAGCACGCGCAATCGGTGCGCCACCCGCAGTGCGGCATGTCGGCGCACAGGACTTGCCAGTCCGGGAAGTTGCTGCAAGGTGCCTGGCAACTTGGCAAATGCCTCAAACACCGCGGTTTGGTCAGGACTCATGCAAGCCGCCACACCGGAAGCCAGCCCGTCTTGGCGCATATCGGCCAAACCAGCCAGCGTCATGCGGGTCCAGCCCATGTCCAGTTTGGGCACGACCGATGCGTCACGGCCTTCGGCCCAAGCTTGCAGTTTGTTGAGCCAACCCGTGAGGCGGCTGATCGAGAATTGGGTGCCCACCCAACCATGTGCTTTGGGCGGGTCTTGCGACAACACAAAGCTGTGCATGACTTTGACGTGCTCCCGCCATGTCTGTTGCAGTGCTTGCAACTGAAGAAGATGCTCGTTTTTGCTTCGTGTCAAAACGTCGGCCAAGCTGGCACTGGACAACTCAGCGTCATCTGGCACTTTGCCCAGCAGACCTTTGACATCGGCCTGCAAGCGCTCCACCGTCGGCCATATGGCGAGCAACTCTGACAAATCTTGCGGCGAAAGGCTGTAACACTGTTGCCGCCAATAGTCTTGCACGGCCTGCGTCAGCAATGCTTGCTCATCGGCCACCAGTTCTTCTTCAAAAAGACTGCCACTGTCAAAAGCATGGTCACGCAGCATGCGCTGACACCAAGCGTCGATGGTGTGCACGCTGGCTTCGTCCATGCATTCAGCCGCCATCGACAGGCGCCAGGCATCTTGCTTCAGCATGGACGCATCGGTGTACGAAGCCAACAAATCGCACAAAAAGCTGTCGTCGGACCGAGGTTGCGCCTCGCCTCTGAAACAGCGGGCGGCCTCGAGCAAGCGGGACCGAATGCGCTCCGACAACTCACGGGTGGCCGCGCGGGTGAAAGTCATCACCAAAATGTCAGCCGGCATCAAGGGCCGCACAAATCGGGTTGCGTCACTGCCGTGACCCAACACCAACCGGACATACAAGGCGGCAATCGTCCAAGTTTTGCCCGTGCCCGCGCTGGCCTCGATCAATCGCGAGCCCCACAACGGAAACTGCAACGCGTTCAGTGGCAGTGGCATCGGCATATCGGGTTGATCCAAAGGTTCAGTCATGCGCCGACTCCCCTTTTGCAGTTGCTTGCGGGTCCCGGGCATGGGCCACTGCCGTCACACATTGATCAGCCCACTCGCACAGCGGCCCGTACACCTGCAACGCCAATGACTGCAGGGTTTGGCCCCAAGGTGTTTGGGCTTCAAGCAACGCATCGAAGTCTGGAAAGACGCGCGCCAAACACATGTCTTTCACCTCACCCCTGCTCTCGCCAAAGCCGTCGTCGCCGTCATAAACTTTTTCAGCCTCTTGCAACATTTTTTGGTGTACCGCGGGGTCATCCGAAAAATCTCCAGCCGCCATCGCCAAGGCGGTCTTGAACGGTAAGGGCAAAGGGGCCTGCTGGCCTTGCAGCCAAACCGAAAGCAACAGGTCCAGCACTTCGCGTGCGGTTGACGTCGCCATGGGCGAAATCTTCAGCGTCCCGTCTTGTCCCACCACGCGGCCTTGCAATGCATGACCACTGGCCGCGGCCAACAGTGACAATAACCAAGGCCGCAACAGTTTGTCTTGCTGGGGCGCACATTGTTTGCCGCTGGAGGTGGTGATTTTTCGGGGCTCCAGCAGCACCCAAGTGCGCTCGCCCAGCTCGTTTTGGCACAGGCCATCGAGCCAGTCGCGCACCTCAACACCAGGGTGGCTGAAGCCCAGCGCCACACGTTCGGCGGGTAACGCAAAGTCTTGCCCCACATCAGCCCAAGCTTGGGCCATGGCCCCCAAGGTGACCTGAAGCTCCAATTTTTTGAGGTGCCCGAGCCCCTGCATCGGCAGGCCACCGGCACGTTGCAATGCATCCAACTGGCGTCGAATCGTCGCGCCCAAATCTTGGGCTTGCATCGGCGCAGGCCAATCGCGGGTTTGGGCCTGCACCAATTGGAAATTTTCCAAGCCGTCGTAGCTGAACACCTCGGTGTCGCCGGGTTCTTCTTCCGTGCGCCAAAAGGCCACCCCCAAGCGCTCTTTGAAAAAAGCCGCCACGGGATTTCTGAAAAAGCGCACCAAGCTTTGAGCATCGAGCGGTGCAGACACTTCGGGCATGGCGTTTTGCAGTGGCCGTGAGGCCCCCTCTGAGAATCCATCCCAAGACGATGCCGATCGGGTTAGCAACGTGCCAGCCACCACTGTCTTGTCTGCCTTTTCAACGTGAGCTTGACGCCATTCACGCGCATAGGTTTTCAATGTCCCTGAGTTCGCCGTGTTTGAGGTCTCAAAGTAGCGTCGGCTAAAGGGCTGCAATGGATGCTCGGTGGTGCGGCTGTGCAAGGCAGCGTCACCCCAAGCGGCAGCCATGTAGTCACGCAATTGCGACACCAACACCGAAGGTGGTTGCGCACTGTTGTCACGCACACTGCGCCCGGTCCAGCTGATGTAGAGGGTTCTGCGAGCCGACAACAAAGCCTCCAGCATGAGCTGACGATCGTCATGCTGTCTGGACCGGTCACCAGGCCGGAACATGTGGCGCTGACCCATCAGATCGAAATCGCTGCGGTGGGTGCGGCGGGGATAGTCGCCATCGTTCATGCCCAGCAGACAAACCACCTCAAACGGAATGGCACGCATGGGCATGAGGGTGCAAAAGGTCACACCACCGGCTCTGAATCGCTGGTTCAAGCTGGGCTCTTGCAGCGCATCCATCCAGCCTTGATGCAAGGCCGCCAAACCGACAGACAAACTCAATCCAGCTTGCTCACAGGCTCTTTGCCAAGTGGGCAATGCGTCATGCAGGGCAGCCAAAGCCAAGGTGTCGGCTTCGTCCACCGGCTTGAACATCGATGCCAACAACCACCGCGCATGCTCACACCAAGCCTGAGGCGTGTGCCCGCTTTGGCTGTGCTGCCACCATTCATTCAAGGTGTTCAACAGGTGCGCCAAACTGCCAGCCAATGCGGCATCAAGCCCGCCCACTTCAACATAAGGCTCAATGCCTTGCCAGCCTTCGGCCTCAGCCCCGGCATCGATAACACCTGCAGCGTAACCCAACAACATGCGCTGCAAACCAAACCACGCGCTGTTTTGCTCACCGCAGGCCGCCAAACCCAGTTGCTCGCGCTGAGCGCCATGCAGGCCCCAGCGAATGCCAGCACCGGTCATCCACTGGGTGAGTTGAGGCAGTTTTTCGGCCTCAATTCCAAACCGCTGTGCCACGGCTGGCACCTCCAGCAAATCGACCAACTCGCTCAGACCGCAGCGGTGTGCGGGCAACTCGAGCAACCAGACCACCGCTTGCACCAAGGGGCTGCTGGTCTTGGCACTCAAATCGGCAATGTCAAACGGGATAAAGCGCTTGTCGTGCCGCGGGTACTGGCCAAACACGGCACGAATGGCCGCCGCCATGTTTTGCACATCGGGCACCATGACGACGATGTCTCGCGGCTGCAAGGGCTTTGATGGGTCTGCTTTTGGCGACTGTGCCAACAGGTCAAGCAGTTGGTCATGCAGCACTTCGAGTTCGCGCACCGGGCTGTGCGCCACATGAAACACCACCGAACGGTCATCGGCCGACAACGGCGCATCGTCGTGGCGCAGGTTCAAGGGCTCCAGATCTCGGATGCGCTGCTGCACCCGCGTCAGCATGGGGGTGTCCGCTGTTTCTGTGGCTTCGTCAAACAAGTCAATGCGCAACGAGGGAAACGCTTGCTGCGTGGCCACGGCATCGTCAAACGCATCGAGTTGCCGCACAAAATCTCGCCCTTGCCTGCCCCAAGCTGCCAACAAAGGATGGGCGTGCAAGTGCATGTCTTGCAAATCAACCGGCGTGGCCGGGCTGCCATCACGCCGCGCATGCCGTTGCCGCTGGGTGCGAAAAAGTTCGCGCCCATCCATGATGTCGCCCCAGTAATACCGGCAGGGATTGGGCACAGCCAAGATCACCTGACTGTGGCGAGCCAGCGCAGCCAAAGTTTCTAAAAAAGCACCCGGCATGTGACTCATGCCAAACACCACCACGCGCCGCGGCAGCCGATCGGTGAAAGTGCCGCCCGCGAGCAACTGCGCCAACACTTGGCGGTGCAATTCGGGGCGCGTGGTGCTGCGCTGTTCGCTGCTCAGGGTGTCGAGCAAGGCGCGCCACAAAATGGGTTGCCAAAGTTGATCACTGGGCAGGGCCACCTGTTGCCCCTGCGGGTCAATCAACACATCGTGCCCTTCAGCCCAGTGCTGCAGCCAGTCGGTGCGGTAGTTTTGGTATTGGTCAAACAAATCGGCCAACTGACTGGCCAGTTGCAACCAACGGGTCTCATCGGTCAGCGGCACCTCTGTGGGGGTCAGTAAGCTGTCCGGGTTGAGGTAGCGGGCCATGGGCCCAAAAGCGGGCTGGGCCAACAAACTGGGCAACAACTGCATCAGTCGCCAGGTCATGGGCAGTTTGTCTAGGGGTGACTCGCGGGGCACGGCTTGCGAGCCCAGCACCTGTCGGTAAGCGCGCCAGACAAATCGCCCTGGCAATTCGACCTTGGCGGCAGAGCAGACCCCCAACTGCTGGGCCTGTGCCATCTTGAACCACTCGGCCATGCCGCTGCTCTGGACCAAAATGACTTCTTCTTCAAGCGGCGCCAAAGGGTGGCCGCTTTGCCAAGCGATCACGGTTTGAGCCAAATCCTCTGACCGGTTGCCGTGCAAGACAAGGAACCCTGGCGTCAAGGATGAAGAAGGGGCAAGCGCAGACATTGGCAAAAAAGGACGAAGAGAGAAGGGTCAGACTGCGACCAAGCAAAATGGCCAACAAGGAACATTGTTCATCAAAAAACACCCGCCTTGTGACGACCGGCTTAAAAATGAAAAAAGCGCCGCAAGCGGCGCTTTTTTTTTGAGGGTAAAGCCCCGGTCAGCCCATCAGTAGGCTTGACCCAACTGGCCCAAAATCGCTGGGTTTTCGAGGGTCGAGATGTCTTGCGTGATCTCTTCGCCTTTGGCCAACGAGCGCAAAAGGCGACGCATGATCTTGCCGGAACGGGTCTTGGGCAAGTTCTCACCAAAGCGAATGTCTTTGGGCTTGGCGATAGGGCCAATTTCTTTGGCAATGTGGTCGCGCAATTGCTTGGCAATGGCCTTGCCCTCGTCGGTGTTGGGCAAAGAACGCTTCAACACCACAAACGCGCAGATGGCTTCACCGGTGGTGTCGTCAGGACGACCCACCACGGCGGCTTCCGCCACCAACTCGGTGCAGCTGACCAAGGCCGATTCGATTTCCATGGTGCCCATGCGGTGACCCGACACGTTCAGCACGTCGTCAATGCGGCCGGTGATGGTGAAGTAGCCGGTTTTTTCATCACGGATCGCACCATCGCCCGCCAAGTAGTACTTGCCCTTGAAATCGTCAGGGTAGTACGACTTTTTGAACCGCTCAGGGTCACCCCAGATGTTGCGAATCATGGAAGGCCATGGGCGCTTCACGACCAAGATACCGCCTTGGCCGTTGGGCATGTCATCGCCAGTTTCGCTGACGATGGCTGCCTGAATGCCGGGGAAAGGCAAGGTGCAAGAGCCGGGCACCATGGGGGTCACGCCGGGCAAGGGGGTGATCATGTGGCCACCGGTTTCGGTTTGCCAGAAGGTGTCCACGATGGGGCAACGGCTGCCGCCCACATGTTGGTAGTACCACTCCCACGCAGCGGGGTTGATGGGCTCACCCACTGAGCCCAGCAAACGCAGGCTCGACAAGTTGTAGCTCTTGGGGTGCACAGCATCGTTGGCTTCTGCGGCCTTGATGAGCGAACGAATGGCGGTGGGCGCAGTGTAGAAAATCGAGACTTTGTGGTCTTGAATCATCTTCCAAAAGCGGCCCGCATCGGGGTAGGTCGGCACGCCTTCAAAGACGATCTCGGTGCCACCCAAAGCCAGAGGGCCATAGGTGATGTAGCTGTGGCCCGTGACCCAACCGATGTCGGCGGTGCACCAGAACACATCGTCTTGCTTCAAGTCGAAGGTCCACTTGGTGGTCAATGCGGCATGCAACAAATAACCGCCGGTGCTGTGCTGCACACCTTTGGGTTTGCCGGTCGAGCCCGAGGTGTACAACAAGAACAAGGGGTGCTCAGCGCCCACCCACTCTGGCTCGCAGGTGGTGGCTTGTTGGTCAGCCACATCGGCCATCCACACATCGCGGCCAGCTTTCATGGCGATCTCAGCGCCCGAACGTTTGACCACCAACACATGGCGAATGCTGTCGCAACCGCCGAGGGTCAGGGCTTCGTCGACGATCGATTTGAGGGGCAATTGCTTGCCACCGCGCACTTGGTGGTCGGCTGTGATGACAGCCACAGCGCCGGTGTCTTCGATGCGGTCACGCAGCGACTGGGCCGAGAAGCCCCCAAACACCACCGAGTGGGTGGCGCCAATGCGAGCGCAGGCTTGCATAGCGGCCACACCGTCGATCGACATCGAGATGTAGATGACCACACGGTCACCTTTTTTGATGCCCAAGCTCTTCAGGGCGTTGGCATATTGGCAGGTCTTGGCCAACAACTGGCTGTAAGTGACTTTGGTCACTTCGCCGCCATCGGCTTCAAAAATAATGGCGGTCTTATCGCCCAAACCTTTTTCGACGTTGCGGTCCAAGCAGTTGTAAGAAGCATTCAGCGTGCCGTCTTCAAACCACTTGAAAAATGGCGCATTGGATTCGTCCAACACCTTGGTGAAAGGCGTCTTCCAAGAGATCAGTTCTTTGGCCAAACGGCCCCAATAACCCTGGTAATCGCTCTCTGCTTCTTTGCACAGCGCGAGGTAAGCGTCCATGCCGGCAATGTGTGCCTTTTTGACAAAGTCTGCACTGGGTTGGTAGATCGTGGCGCTCATCTGATTTGTCTCCTGAATGACATGGCGTTTTTAAAACTGACGCAAATGTCGGTCTTGGCTCTTACAAAGCACTGACTGACATCAGACTTGCACGGAAATGGGCGTAAATCGGCCTTCTACCGCCTAAAATCTGACTTGACCTGAAGTCTAGGATTTCAGCCAACTTTCTGGAAACCCATGTCTAAAAATTCCCCTTCGTCCAAAAGCCCAATGAACTCTTTGAGCGGCTTCATTTTTGCCAGCCGTTGGCTGCAATTGCCCTTGTATTTGGGCCTGATCGCCGCCCAAGCCGTGTATGTCTTTCATTTTTGGGTGGAGTTGGTGCACTTGCTTGAAGCGGCTTTTGGCAGCGAAACGGCCCTGCAGGCGCTGATCACGAGCATTGGTTACAAAGCCTCGGCACCCATCACCTCCCTCAACGAAACCGTGATCATGTTGGTGGTGCTGGCCTTGATTGACGTGGTCATGATTTCGAACCTGTTGATCATGGTCATCGTGGGTGGTTACGAGACTTTTGTCTCGCGTCTGAACCTGCAAGACCACCCCGATCAGCCTGAGTGGCTCGACCATGTGAATGCTTCCGTACTCAAAGTCAAGTTGGGCACGGCCATCATTGGCATCAGCTCCATTCACCTGCTGAAAACATTCATAAACGCCGCCAACTACGATGAAAAAGTGCTGATGTGGCAAACCATCATCCACATTGCCTTTTTGTTGAGTGCCATCGCCATCGCCTATGCAGACCGCTTGATGTCCCACCACGACAAATCTGCGCATTGAGCAGCCGCTTGATCACCCCCGAATTTGCCCTGTTTTTGACTCCCCAGAAGAACTTCACACCATGAGCACCTTCATTAAACAAAGCGACTTGATTGAATCTGTCGCTGCAGCCCTTCAGTACATCAGCTACTACCACCCGGCCGACTACATTGCCCATTTGGCCAGAGCGTATGAGCGTGAACAAAGCCCTGCCGCCAAGGATGCGATTGCTCAAATCTTGACCAACAGCAAGATGAGCGCCATCGGTCATCGACCCATTTGCCAAGACACGGGCATCGTGAACGTGTTTTTAAAAGTGGGCATGGATGTGCGCTGGGAAGGCTTTACGGGCAGCCTGGACGATGCCATCAACGAAGGCGTGCGCCAGGGCTACAACCACCCCGACAACACCCTGCGTGCCTCGGTGGTGTCTGACCCTCACTTCAACCGCAAAAACACCAAAGACAACACCCCTGCCGTGATCTTCACCGAAATCGTTCCTGGCAACACCGTTGAAGTGACCGTCGCAGCCAAAGGCGGTGGCAGCGAAAACAAATCCAAAATGATCATGCTCAACCCCGGCGACAGCATCGTCGACTGGGTCTTGAAAACCGTGCCCACCATGGGCGCCGGCTGGTGCCCTCCAGGCATGCTGGGCATTGGCATTGGCGGCACCGCCGAAAAGGCGGTGTTGATGGCCAAAGAAAGCCTGATGGACGACTTGGACATGTACCAGTTGCTGGAGAAGTCCAGCAAAGGCGAGAAGCTCGACAACGTGGAAGAAATGCGTTTGGAGCTGTACCACAAGGTCAACGCGCTGGGCATTGGCGCTCAAGGCTTGGGCGGCCTGACCACCGTGCTCGACATCAAAATCAAGATGTACCCCACCCATGCGGCCAGCAAGCCCGTGGCCATGATTCCCAATTGCGCAGCCACCCGCCACGCGCACTTTGTGCTGGACGGCTCAGGCCCCACTTACCTCGAGGCGCCGTCGCTCGACTTGTGGCCCAACGTGAATTGGGCGCCCAATACCCAGACCAGCAAACGCGTGGACTTGAACAGCCTGACCCCTGCCGAAGTGGCCAGCTGGAAGCCCGGCCAAACCCTGCTGCTCAACGGCAAAATGCTCACCGGTCGAGATGCCGCC
>JBJOIR010000033.1:0-23243 GCA_046047055.1 Pseudomonadota bacterium
GAAAAACGGCTCATTGATCGTCACGTTTTTCAAAGCTTTGATGCGCACGCCTTTTTCAATTTCCAAAACGCGATCTACCAGCAAAATGGGATAGCGGTGGGGCAACTGCTTCAGAATTTGATGAATGTCCATCATGAGCGGATTTCCTTGTTTTTATGAATGTCGACTTCTAAAGCTTTGATGCGCTCTCGAAGCCGAGACAATTGTTTGAGACTGGCGGCATTTTTTTCCCAGTTGACATTGCTGTCCAAGGGAAACATACCGGTGTACTGACCGGGCTGCAAAATAGACCGCGTCACGACAGAGGCAGCTGAAATATGCACATGGTCTGCCAAGGTCAAATGCCCCAACACCACGGCTCCGCCACCAACGGTGCAATGCGCGCCAATTCGCGCACTGCCAGCAACGCCCACGCAGCCTGCCATGGCCGTGTGTTTGCCCACATGCACGTTGTGACCAATTTGAATGAGGTTGTCGAGCTTCACGCCGTCTTCGATCACGGTATCGTCCAATGCGCCGCGGTCAATGCAAGTGTTGGCGCCAATTTCGACATCATTGCCGATGCGAACAGCGCCCAATTGCTCAATTTTTTCCCATTGACCTTGGTGCGGCGCAAAACCAAAACCATCAGCACCAATGACCACGCCCGAATGGACAAGGCATCGTTCGCCAATGGCGCAGTTTTCGCCCAAGGTGACGCGTGACTTCAGCACCGTGGCAGCCCCAACCGATGCGCCTCTTTCAATCACACACAAGGGACCAATGACAGCATCGTCTGCAATCTGGGCATCGGGATCGATGACCGCGCTGGGGTGAATTCTGGGACCCGCGGCTGGAGCAAGTTGTCGCTTCCACAAACGGGTCAAGCGGGCAAAGTAAAGGTAGGGGTCGTCGGTGACGATGGCGGCTTGGCGTTGCGCAACCGCTGTCTCGAAAGCTGGCGACACGATCACACACCCGGCCAGACTTGAAGACAAATCTTTTTGGTATCGGGCTTGGCTCAGGAAACTGATGTGATGTGACTGGGCACTTTGCAAAGGCGCCAAACCAGAGATTTGCAGTTCAGCGCTCCCCAACAGGCGACCGCCAAGAGTCTCTACGATGGCGCCAAGTGTCAACGACACAATCTCAAACAGGCCTGCGCCTGTTATTTGCCCACCGAGGCGTTGAGTGCCTTGATGACTTTTTCGGTGATGTCGTGCTTGGGATTGAAATACGCGGCATCTTGCAACACCAAATCGTACTTTTCAGACTCGGCGACTTGCTTCACCGCACGGCCTGCTTTTTCAAACAACATTTGGTTTTCTTCGTTTTTGCGAGCACCCAAATCTTCTTGAAACTCACGCTGACGGCGCTTCAACTCACGGTCTTGGTCAACCAACTGCTTCTGTTTGGCCACACGAGAAGTTTCTGACAAGGTGGGCGCATCGCGCTCAAATTTTTCAGCAGCACTTTTGAAGTTGGCGATGGCTTCATTGAGGTCTTTTTCACGCTTGATGAATTCAGACTCCAACTTCGCTTGCGCCGCTTTGGCTACATTCGAGTCCCGCAAAATGCGGTCCGTGTTGACGATGCCAATTTTGAAGTCTTGAGCCTGCACCCAACCCGTGAAAGTCGAGGCACAAGTCAAAAGTGCAATGAGAAGGTTCTTGCGAAAGTTTTTCATTAGAAGGCTGTTCCGATTTGGAATTGAACACGTTGAATTTTATCGTTTGTCTGCTTGCGGATAGGCACAGCGTAAGACAAGCGCAATGGGCCCAGGGGTGAAATCCAGCTCAAACCGAAGCCGGTCGAGGCGCTCAACTTATTGAGGGAGAAGTCTTCTGTGTCTGAAAAGGCACGGCCCACATCCGTGAATCCATACAGACGCAGTGTCTTGTCATTGCCTGTACCAGGGAAAGGCATCAAGAATTCAGCATTCAACACCAGTTTCTTAGGCCCACCCAAATAAATGGGCGTTGCATCGTTACTGGCTGGACCTGCAGAGGACTGCTCAAATCCACGCACAGTACCTAAACCGCCAACATAGAAATTTTTGAACAGCGGGAATTCTTGACCACTCAACCCTTGACCCCAGCCCAAATCGGCATTGAATGCCATCGTGTATTTCTTGCTGAGTGGAACAAATTGTTGGTATTGATAGCTGCTTCGGAAATAGCGCACATCTCCGGCAAAGCTCAAATCAGCATTCAAGCGCTGGTATGTTCCTTTACTTGGTACCAAAGCACTGTCTCGTCCATCTCGGGACCAACCCAAAGTCAAAGGGAAAGCAGAGCTGACGACACCAAACTTGGCCGCGTAATCTGCATACGCTGAAGGCAACCCTGTACCCGCACGGATTTCAGTTTGCTCAGCATTTGCACCCATGAAAACTGTATCCGTCTCCGTAACCGGCACGCCAAATCGCACCCCCAAGCCAGAGTTGATCAGGCTGTAAGAATTGATGTCCCCCAGGTATGGCCGTGTTGTCCTTTGGAAGACATCAAGCGAACGCGAAATACCAGTTTGGGTGTAATAAGGATCGGTGGTGCTCAGGACCAAATTGCGGTTGTATTTGCTGGTGTTAACTTCCACCGCCAAATAGTTGCCTGAGCCAAAGGCGTTTTCTTGGCGAATGCCGAAGCTCAAAGTCACTTTCTCAGCCGACGAAAAACCTGCACCCAAGGAAACGCTGCCTGTGGGCTTTTCGGCCACAGTGAACATCAAATCCACCTGATCGGGATTGCCGGGGATCTCCACGGTTTCCACATTCACCTCGGTGAAAAAGCCCAAACGGTCCACACGGTCGCGCGACAAACGGATTTTGTCGCCGTCATACCAAGCGGCTTCAAATTGGCGGAACTCACGGCGAATCACTTCGTCGCGGGTGCGGTTGTTGCCCGTTACCAAAATGCGGCGCACATAAGCACGGCGAGAAGGCTCTGCCTGCAAGACAAATTGGACCCGGTTGTTTTGACGGTCAATTTCGGGCTTGGCCTCGACGCGGGCAAAAGCAAAACCAAACTTGCCAAAGTACTCGGTAAAGGCCTTGGTGGTTTCAGACACTGTCTCGGCGTTGTAGGGTTTGCCGACGGCAATTTTGACCAAGGCTTTGAACTCGTCATCCTTGTCGAGGAAATTACCTTCCAACTTCACGCCTGACACCACAAAACGTTCGCCTTCGGTGACGTTGATGGTGATGGCCATTTCGCGCTTGTCCGGCGAAATGGAAACTTGGGTAGAGTCAATTCGGAACTCTAAAAAACCTCGCGCCAAATAAAAGGACTTCAACGCCTCCAAATCCGCATTGAGTTTGGTACGTGAATAGCGATCTGATTTGGTGTACCAACTCATCCAGCCACCCGTGTCCAGGTTGAACTGGTCACGCAAATCAGCCTCGTTGAAGGCCTTGTTGCCCACGATTTGAATGGTTTTGATCTTGGCAGGACCACCTTCGGTGATGGTAAAGCTCAGGTTCACACGGTTGCGATCGACTGGGGTGGCGGTACTCACCACTTCGGCCGCATACAAACTGCGGCTGATGTATTGACGTTTGAGCTCTTGTTCGGCTTTGTCAGCCAAGGCTTTGTCAAATGGGCGGCCTTCGGCCAATCCAACCTCTTTCAAGGCTTTGAGCAACACGTCTTTGTCAAACTCTTTGAGTCCCACAAATTCGACAGAGGCAACCGAGGGGCGCTCTTCCACCACCACCACCAACACATCGCCCTGCGTTTCCAGCCGCACATCTTTGAACAAGCCCAATGCAAACAAGGCTCGAATGGCCGCTGAGCCTTTTTCGTCGGTGTACTGATCGCCTACGCGCAAAGGAATGGAGGCAAACACGGTGCCCGACTCAATTCGCTGAAGTCCTTCCACGCGAATGTCGCGGACCGTGAAGGGGTCAACAGCCCATGCGGGCAAACAAGCCATCAAGGCCACAGTGGCCACGGCAATGGCAGGTCGAACGCGTGAATGAATGTTTTTAATCATCATGGGCAACCGTTAAACGGCCAGCAGACAAACATGCTTGCCGCATGTCGGCTGAAAACCGCATTGAAGAATCTGATCTTGCGTCAGCCATCAGGCATGGACACAACATTTCCGCCCACTTGGGCGAGGTCGCGACACCTATGCACCGCGCACCCAAGATAATACACCTCTCTAGAGGGGAAATCGCTTAAAACCCACTGCCCTTGCGTCAGGAAAATGCGCTCAGTTCAATCGCGCGACTACTTCTCGGGCCAGCAAGCGGCTTTGTCGGTCCAACTCGAGCAAATCAACCAAGTTTTGGGGGCGGTCACAGCGCATCCGTCCCAAAGTGTCTTCGTTGACTTGGTGGATTTGGTCAAAGCGGATCTGGCGATTCAAAAAGGCTTCTACAGCGATTTCGTTGGCCGCGTTCAGCACCGCGCAGCTGCCAGAAGGACCATTCAAGGTTTCCCAAGCCAATTTCAGACCCGGAAAACGGGCTGGGTGACCGTGTTCCTCCATAGACTCAAAAGTCATGGGCGACAAAGACCGAAAATCCAAAGCGGCTGCGCCAGAGTCCATGCGCTCGGGCCAGCTCAAACCGTAGGCAATGGGCACCCGCATGTCGGGCGTGCCCAATTGCGCCACAACGGAATGGTCTGTGAACTGCACCATTGAATGAATCACACTTTGCGGGTGAATGACCACCTCCAGTTGATGGGGTGCCAAACCAAACAAATAGCGCGCCTCGATGACCTCGAGGGCCTTGTTCATCATGGTGGCGGAGTCAACCGAAATTTTGCGTCCCATGACCCAATTGGGGTGGGCACAGGCTTGCTCTGGCGTGACTTCTTTCAGCGTGCTGGGGTCGCGCCCCCGAAATGGCCCCCCTGAAGCCGTCAAGATGATCTTGTCCACCCGTCGCTGCCAAGTGGCTGGGTCTTCGGGCAAAGATTGAAAAACCGCCGAGTGTTCGCTGTCAATCGGCAAGAGCACCGCCCCGCCCTCTTTCACCGCCGACAAAAAGACCTCACCGCCCACCACCAGCGCCTCTTTGTTCGCCAGCAACAGTCTTTTGCCGGCTCTGGCCGCAGCCAGACAAGGGGACAAACCAGCGGCCCCCACAATAGCGGCCATCACCGCATCGACATCTGGCGCACTGGCCACCTCGTCCAATGCGAGGGTGCCCGAGCGCACCTCGGTTTGTATGCCTTCTGCCTGCAACTTTTCAGACAAGTGTCGGGCTGCGATTGGCTCCACCATGACCGCCACTTGGGGCTTGAATTGGGCACACTGTGCCAACATCAAATCCACCTGCGTGGAGGCCGTCAGTGCATAAACACTGAAGCGATCTGGATGGCGAGCCAAGACATCCAAAGTGTTTTTGCCGATCGAGCCCGTAGAACCCAGTACGGTGATGCGTTGTTTGATGGACATGCGATTCGCTCTCGAGTTAAATCCAGAATACCAACATCATCGCCAAAGGCAAGGCCGGTAACAAAGCGTCAATGCGGTCGAGCACACCGCCGTGTCCGGGCAGCAGGCCCGAGCTGTCTTTCATACCCGCACTGCGTTTGACCAAGGATTCGACCAGATCTCCCACCACACTCATGGCCGTCATGAACAGCAGTGCCGGCAAGGCAAGCCACCAGCCCTTGGCCCACAGCAGCGAGTAAAAGCTGAGATCGGTCAGGGCCCAGCGTCGGTCCACTTCAGACCAAGCCAGCGCGACGAGGCAAACGCCGAGCATGCCGCCCAGGACACCTTCCCAGCTTTTGCCCGGGCTGATGCTGGCGGCCAACTTGGTTGTGATCCAACGCCCACCAAATGCCTTGCCAAAGAAATAGGCAAAGACATCGGCAGCCCACACCAACACCAAAACGGACAACAAGAAATTAACGCCGCGCTGATGGGCTTGTGCCATAGCCACCCATGCCAAGGCCAACAACAGCAAACCCGCAGCCCATCGAATGGCTTGAGGCCACAAGGCCCATCCGGCAACGCCACGTTGGATCATCCAAGCGCCCAGCAAGACCCACAGTGCGCCGGCAAGTAACCAAACGATGGGCGGGGTCATCTGCACCCATCCGGCTTGCACGGCGCCAGCACACGCCAACAAACAAAGCACCGCCCCCAACCAAGTCTGCCAAACTGGAACGCCATTCAAGCGGCCCCATTCCCAGGCCGCTGCCGCAATCAAGATGACCGTGAGGGCCATGAAGGGCCAAGCCTGGGCCGCAAACAAGGCCGGCAAAAGCAAGGCCAGCAAGACCAGTGCGGTGATGACTCTTTGCTTGAGCATGAACTCTCCAGAAAAAAAGGCCGCCAATGGGCGGCCTGTCAGGCCGTGAAACGCCACGGCTCAGGATTCAAACTCAAACCGCCATGATCTCTTGTTCTTTGGCAGTCACTAACTGATCGATCTCGGTCATGCGCTTGTCGGTCAATTTTTGAATGTCGGCTTCTGCGCGTTTTTGATCGTCTTCAGAAGCTTCTTTGTCTTTCACCAATTTCTTGACCGACTCATTGGCGTCACGGCGCAAATTGCGGATCGCGATCTTGCCGTTTTCTCCCTCGGTCCGGGCGAGCTTGGTCATTTCTTTGCGGCGCTCTTCGCTCATGGGAGGCATGGGGACGCGGATCAACTCACCCATAGAAGCGGGGTTCAAACCCAAGTCACTTTCACGAATGGCTTTTTCAATCTTGGCACCCATGCTTTTTTCCCATGGCTGCACGCTGATGGTGCGCGAGTCCATCAAGGACACGTTGGCCACTTGAGACAAGGGCACCAGCGAGCCGTAATAGTCGACATGAATGGTGTCCAGCAAAGCGGGGTTGGCGCGGCCAGTGCGAATGCGGGTCAGGTTGTTTTTGAAGGCCGCAATGGACTGCTCCATTTTGGTTTCAGTGGTTTTTTTGATGTCTGCAATGGTCATGGGGTTCTCCTCGTCAGAACGGGTTCAAGCATAAACCAGTGTGCCTTCATCTTCACCCAGAACCACACGCTGCAAAGCGCCGTTCTTGATGATCGAGAACACCTTGATCGGCAACTTTTGGTCGCGGCACAAGGCAAAGGCGGTGGCATCCATGATGCCCAGGTTGCGCGAAATGGCTTCGTCGAAGCTGATCTCGCTGTAACGCGTGGCAGTCGTGTCTTTTTTGGGGTCAGCCGTGTAAACGCCATCCACTTTGGTGGCCTTCAACACAATCTCGGCGCCAATCTCGGCGCCTCGCAAAGCGGCCGCCGTGTCGGTCGTGAAGAACGGATTGCCCGTACCGGCAGCGAAGACCACCACCTTGCCTTCTTCGAGATATTGCAGGGCTTTGGGACGGACATACGGCTCGACCACTTGGTCGATGCCAATCGCCGACATGACGCGGGCGGTCAGGCCAGCTTTGTCCATGGCATCGGCCAAGGCCAACGAGTTCATCACCGTGGCCAACATACCCATGTAGTCGGCCGTGGCGCGGTCCATGCCGACCGAACCACCCGCCACACCCCTGAAAATGTTGCCGCCACCAATGACGACCGCCACTTGGACGCCCAATCGGGTGACTTCGGCAATCTCTTCAGCCATGCGCACGATGGTGGCGCGGTTGATGCCAAAAGAATCATCCCCCATCAGGGCCTCGCCCGACAGCTTGAGCAAAATGCGCTTGTAAACTGGCTTGGCTGAGGACATGACGGACTCCTTGAATGTCAAAGTGGAAGATGAAATGGCAAATCAAAACTGAAGGGGATCAAGCAGCCCCTTGAGCGGCGGCCACTTGGGCAGCCACTTCCGCAGCAAAGTCGTCGACTTTTTTCTCAATACCTTCGCCCACCACGTACAGTGTGAACGCCTTCACAGAGGTGCCCGAAGCCTTCAACATTTGTTCAACCGTTTGCTTGTCGTTTTTCACGAAAGTCTGGTTGAACAAAGACACTTCTTTCAGGTACTTTTGCACGGAGCCTTCGACCATTTTGGTGACGATATCCGCAGGCTTGCCCGATTCAGCAGCCTTGGCGGCAGCCACAGAGCGCTCTTTTTCGATCAATTCGGCTGGCACTTCGGCACTGGTCAAAGACACAGGCTTCATGGCCGCAACGTGCATGGCGACATCTTTGGCCGCTGTTTCGTCGCCCTCAAACTCGACCAACACACCGATACGGGTGCCATGCAAATAGTTGGCGAGTTTGGCAGCACCTGCAGCACGCTTGAAACGGCGGAAGCTCATGTTCTCGCCGATCTTGCCAATCAGGCCTTTGCGCACTTCTTCCAAAGTGGGACCAAAACCGTCTTGGCTGTAAGGCAATGCGCCCAAAGCAGCGATGTCGGCGGGGTTGTGCTCAGCCACCAATTTGGCTGCCGCATTGGCCAAGGCCAAAAAGCTGTCGTTTTTGGTCACGAAGTCGGTTTCGCAGTTCACTTCGATCATGGCGCCGGTGGTGCCATTCACGAAGCTGGTCACCACGCCTTCAGCCGTGATGCGAGAGGCGGCCTTGCCGGCCTTGGTGCCGAGTTTCACGCGCAACAATTCTTCTGCTTTGGCCATGTCGCCGTCGGCCTCAGTCAATGCTTTTTTGCACTCCATCATGGGAGCGTCGGTTTTTGCGCGCAGTTCAGCGACCATGCTTGCGGTAATTGCAGCCATTTGATTTCTCCGTATTCAGTCAAAAAGTTAGATTAAAAAAAAGGGGCCAATAAGCCCCTTTCATCGAGTCTTGGGAACTCAGGCAGAAGCGTTGGCTTCTTCGACGAATTCGTCAGCGCCTTCGGCAACCGCTTTGACCACGTCGTTGACCGCATTGGCGCGACCTTCGATGATGGCGTCAGCGATACCGCGGGCGTACAAAGCAACAGCTTTGGCCGAGTCGTCGTTACCTGGAATGATGTAGTCGATGCCTTCGGGTGAGTGGTTAGAGTCGACCACGCCGATCAATGGGATGCCCAATTTCTTGGCTTCCGAGATCGCAATCTTGTGGTAGCCAACGTCGATCACGAAAATGGCATCTGGCAATGCAGCCATGTCTTGGATGCCGCCGATGTCTTTTTCGAGTTTCTCCATCTCGCGCTTGAACATCAGTTGTTCTTTTTTGCTCAGGCTGTCGAGACCGACTTCTTGCTGAGCCTTCATGTCCTTCAGACGCTTGATGGAGGTCTTGACGGTTTTGAAGTTGGTCAACATGCCACCCAACCAGCGCTGGTCGACGAAAGGCACGCCGGCGCGTTGGGCTTCAGCAGCCACCAGCTCACGGGCTTGGCGCTTGGTGCCGACCATCAAAATGGTGCCACGGTTGGCCGACAACTGCTTCGCGAACTTGATCGCGTCCTGGAACATCGGCAACGATTTTTCCAGGTTGATGATGTGAATTTTGTTGCGATGACCGAAGATGAAAGGGGCCATCTTGGGGTTCCAGAAGCGGGTTTGGTGGCCAAAGTGGACACCGGCTTCCAGCATTTCGCGCATGGTAACGGACATAGTGATACTCCAAAGGTTGTGTCTAAAATCCAATCCACTGATCGAACTTGCCTTCAAGACAAGTGCAACACCTTGTTGGGACTGGTTTGCGGATGTGCCTGGCGAATCAAAAAGAATGCTTTTTAAATAAACCACTCAAAAAGCAAAAGTCGATTGCGACAAAGCCTTAGGATTATAGCATCCTGACTTCGCTTTACTGAGCCTCGCACCATGAAAGCCGACCTGATTGCCACACGGCAAAACCTGATTGAAGGCCAAACCCATGCGCTAGAAGTAGCGGAGACGAGCCTGGCCCACGCCCAAAGCGCCGCTTGCCTGCATGCTTTCTTGCAACTCACCCCTGAAAGCCTCATTGCCTCTGCAACCCACCCTGGCGCCCTTCAACGCCCACTCGCAGGTTTGGCCGTCTCGGTAAAAGACTTGTTTGATGTGGCAGGCCAAGTCACCACGGCAGGCTCGGTTGTCATGCAAAACCAGCCAGCTGCCCAGCAAGATGCCCCTGTGATTGCGCGCTTGCGCGCAGCAGGTGCTGGCTTCATTGGCCGCACCAACATGGTGGAGTTTGCTTTCTCTGGCGTGGGCATCAACCCTCACCATGGCACGCCTGCCGCTTGGGATGCCCTCACCGACCAACAAGTAGGACTGTCAGATGCGCCTCGCATCCCGGGAGGCTCCAGCTCAGGGGCAGCCACCTCGGTCGCCACCGGCGCGGCATTCATCGGTTTAGGCTCAGACACCGGAGGCTCCATCCGCATTCCAGCGGCCTTGAATGGCCTTGTTGGCTTCAAAAGCACCGCCAGACGGGTGCCCACAGACGGCGCGATTCCTCTTTCCACCACACTGGACACGGTTTGCGCCATGACGCGATCGGTGCGAGATGCCGTTTTGGCGCACGAAGTTATGTCTTTCCGCGCCGTGCCCAGGTCCGTCAAGCCTTTGAGCCAATACCGACTGGCTGTCGTGCAGAGCCTGATGCAAGACGACTTGGACCCGGTGGTCACCCATGTATTTGAGCGCACCTTGAAAAAGCTCAGAGACGCTGGGGCACACATCGAAGACATTCGATTGCCAGAACTGCTCGAGTTAGGGCCCATGATGGCCACTGGCGGATTCAGTCCCGCCGA
The DNA here is from genome assembly GCA_046047055.1 of Pseudomonadota bacterium. Lineage (GTDB taxonomy): Bacteria > Pseudomonadota > Gammaproteobacteria > Burkholderiales > Burkholderiaceae_C > Limnohabitans_A. Next base: position 10,536 of record JBJOIR010000033.1, read on the forward strand.
AAGTTTTGCCTGGCATCGCGAACGCCTTGAAAAAAATGCCGCCCAATACGACCCGCGGGTCGCCCAACGCATCTTGCGCGGTGCCAATATGGCGGCTCACGATTACATCCACCTGCAAAAAGCCCGCGCCGATTGGATGTCGCGCATGTCACAGGCCCTGCAAGCCTTTGACGCCGTGCTCTCACCCACATTGCCGATCACCGGCCCCTGCATCCATGAGGTCGCGCCAGGGGCAGAAAGAGATGCTGAGTTCTTCCGAATCAATGCCTTGTTGTTGCGCAACCCCAGTGTCATCAACAACTTAGACGGCTGCGCCATTTCACTGCCATGCCACGTTCCGGGCGAGTTGCCCGTGGGTCTCATGGCCTGGCACACAGCCATGCACGACGACCGTATTCTGCAACTGGCCTTGCAGCTCGAGCCTGTGCTGCAAGCACCGTAAGCGCTGCAAGTACGATGCAACAACTGTCTCGATCTTCCGCATGGCCGGTGTACGGTCGGGATGCCCTTCGGTTGCTCGAAGCCCAAATTCAACAAAGCAGCGCCACCCCATTGATGCAAAAAGCCGGTTTGGCCGCCGCGCAATTGGCATTGGCATTGGCCCCTCATGCCAAGCGCATTTGGGTGGCGGCAGGCCCTGGCAACAATGGCGGTGATGGACTCGAAGCCGCGCTGCATTTGCACCAATGGGGAAAAGCGGTGACCGTGACCCTGTGGACCGATCCCCACCGCCTGCCTGCAGACGCGCATGCCGCTTGGCTAAGGGCCCGAGCTGCCGGCGTGCAGATCACGCCAGATTTGCCTGAAGCCTGGCTCAACAGCATGAGCCCTTTGGACTTGTGCATTGATGCGTTGCTGGGCTTGGGGGCAGCGCGCCCACTCAGTGCGGCCCTTCAAGCGGCTGTGCAGGCCCTGAATCGAAGCCCTGCCCTGACCCTCTCCTTGGATGCGCCCACGGGTTTGAACCCCGAATCAGGGCAAGCGTTGGGCCCGGGCAGTGCGCCTTGGGTGTGCGCCGATCACACCCTGACATTCATTGCCGCTAAACCGGGCATGTGGATGGGCCAGGGCCGTGATGCCTGTGGCGAGATCTGGCTGGAAGACTTGGGCTTTGCCGAACAAGGCCCAGACCGGCAACCTCAAGCACAGGCGCTTTTGAATCCGGGCGCACCCAATCGTGTGAATCGCCATGCCAGTCACAAAGGACTGCAGGGGGATGTGGCGGTCATTGGGGGCGAGTCCATTGGCCCAGAAGGTTTCGGCATGCGGGGAGCTGCACTTTTGGCCGCCAGTGCGGCGGTGCATGCGGGCGCTGGCCGCGTGATCTTGAGTTTGCTTTCAGGCCAAGCGCTCGAATCCGCCCCGTTCGACATGATGCAACACGATTGGCGACAACTTGAGTTGCGCAAGCTGAATGTGGTGTGTGGTTGTGGCGGCGGTCAATCGGTGCGTGCAGCGCTGCCAGAGGTGCTGCAGCAAAGCGCCCAACTGGTTTTAGACGCCGATGCCTTGAACGCCTTGGCACAAGACGCGATGCTGCAAGACCTGCTCAAACAACGCGGCGCCGCTCAGCCCACCGTCATCACCCCTCACCCACTCGAGGCCGCCCGGTTGCTACAGAGCCACACGGCCGAAGTTCAACAAGACCGCCTGCTGGCCGCGCAAAGGTTGGCGCGCCTGTTCAATTGCACCGTGGTGTTGAAGGGTTCAGGCACCGTCATCGCAGCGCCAGACCAAACCCCTCGAATCAACACCTCCGGCAACGGCCGCTTGGCCATTGGTGGCACAGGCGATGTGTTGGCAGGCCTGATCGGTGCACGCATGGCTCAGGGGACAAGCGCGTTTAACGCAGCCCTGTCGGCAGTGGCCCAACACGGTCAGTTGGCCAACGATTGGCCGCGCCATCTGCCGCTCACCGCCAGCCAATTGGCGCGCAAGCTCAACTGAAACAAAAAAGCCAGATGGATCCATCTGGCTTTTTGAGGCATCAACGTCGGGGCTTGGGTGGTCGCTTGCCTTTTTTCTTGGCCGCCGCTTTTTTCACCGACGCTTTGAGCGCTTGAATGGGGGAACGGTTGCGCTCGGCATCTGCCATACGCCGGTCTTGTGAGGCGTGTTTTTTGGCACGCCCGTTGTCTGCGGCAGCAGACACCCCTTTGTCACGCATGGCACGTGGTACCAAGTCATCGCCGGCATGGACCAAACGGAAATCGATCTTTCGACCGTCCAAATCAACCCGACTGACTTGCACTTGCACACGGCTGCCAATGGCGTAACGAATGCCAGTGCGCTCACCACGCAACTCTTGGCGCAACTCGTCAAAACGGAAGTACTCGCCTCCCAACTCGGTGATGTGCACCAAGCCTTCGACATACAACGAGTCGAGGGTCACGAAAATACCGAAACTGGTGGCCGCGGAGACCACGCCACCGTATTCTTCGCCCAAATGCTCCCGCATGTACTTGCACTTCAGCCAAGCCTCCACATCGCGGCTGGCTTCGTCTGCGCGGCGTTCGTTGGCGCTGCAATGCAAGCCCGCGGCTTCCCAAGCACGCTGATCGGCTGCCGACATCTTGACCCGCGGTGATTGCGACTCGGGCGCATCACCTTTGGCCGCTCGGCTTTTCTCCAAGCGTTTGCTGAGTTTGGCATGGGCCTCGCCCGGCACAGGCAGGCTGGGCAAAGTGTATTTGCGGCCCAACAAAATGGACTTGATCACCCGATGCACCAGCAAATCGGGATAGCGTCGAATCGGGCTGGTGAAATGGGTGTATGCCTCATACGCCAAGCCAAAGTGCCCACTGTTCATGGGCGTGTAAATGGCTTGCTGCATCGAGCGCAGCAACATGGTGTGAATCTGTTGTGCGTCTGGTCGGTCTTTGGTGGCCTGCGCAATTTTTTGGAACTCAGAGGTGTGCGGGTCATCACTGATGCTGATGCCCAACCCCAAGGCCTTGAGGTAGTTGCGCAGGATGTCTTTTTTCTCTGCCGTTGGACCTTCGTGCACCCGAAACAAGCCCGGGTGTTTGCCTTGCTGAATGAAGTCGGCGCTGCACACGTTGGCGGCCAACATGGCCTCTTCAATCAAGCGATGGGCTTCGTTGCGCACGCGGGGCACAATTTTTTCGATACGACCGCTCTCGTCGCAAACAATTTGGGTTTCTGTGGTTTCAAAATCAACCGCACCTCGCACCGCCCTGGAGGCCAGCAGCGCCTTGTACACATCCTGCAGGTTCATCAAGTCGTTCACACGGTCTTTGCGCTTGGCAGCTTCAGGACCACGCGTGTTGGCCAAAATGGCCGCCACCTCGGTGTAAGTGAACCGCGCGTGGCTGTGCATCACGGCAGGATAAAACTGGTAGGCATGCACATCGCCCTTGGCATTGACCAGCATGTCACACACCATGCACAAACGGTCCACATCGGGGTTCAGCGAGCACAGGCCGTTTGACAATTTCTCGGGCAACATCGGAATCACCCGACGCGGGAAATACACGCTGGTGGCGCGGTCGTAAGCATCCACATCGATGGCACTGCCCGTTTGTACATAGTGGCTCACATCGGCGATGGCCACCAACAAACGCCAGCCTTTGCCACGACCCACTTTGGCGGGTTCGCAATACACCGCATCGTCAAAGTCGCGGGCATCTTCACCGTCGATGGTGACCAACGGAATGTCGCGCAGATCCACGCGGTCCTTGCGGTCTTTGGCCAACACTTTGTCAGGCAAGCCTTTGGCTTGTTCCAAACAGGCCGCAGAGAACTCGTGCGGTACGCTGTATTTGCGAACCGCGATTTCAATCTCCATGCCGGGGTCGTCAATCTCGCCCAGCACTTCTTTCACACGCCCCACAGGCTGGCCAAACAAAGCTGGGGGCTCGGTCAACTCAACCACCACGACCTGCCCTGGCTTGGCGGTGCCAGTGGCCCCTTTGGGGATCATCACATCTTGGCCGTAACGCTTGTCCTCAGGGGCGACCAACCACAAGCCGCCTTCATGGAGCAAACGACCAATGATGGGTTGTTCTGGGCGCTCGACAATTTCAACAATGCGCCCTTCGGGCCGGCCTTTTCGGTCTTGCCGCACGATGCGCACTTTGACGCGATCGCGGTGCAAAACGGCGCGCATTTCGTTGGGCGACAGGTAAATATCTGACTCGCCGTTGTCGCGAATCAAGAAGCCGTGACCGTCCCGGTGACCTTGGACCGAGCCTTCAATTTCTTCCAGCAATCCGCTGGGTGGAGCAGCTTTTTTGATATACAATCCTTTATTCCTGAGGCGCCCAGATGGCGGAATTGGTAGACGCACTAGTTTCAGGTACTAGCGAGTAACATCGTGGAGGTTCGAGTCCTCTTCTGGGCACCAATCTTATCGAACCCGATAAGCTGCCAACAACCCCCAACACACCGTCAGCCGTTGATTTCTTATCAACGGCTTTTTTGTTGGGCGCTTGTGGGTGACGTGCTTCAAGTGTGGCTTGGCGAATTGTCTTCATGCCCTTCAGCGAACAGGCAGAACGAACATGCCGGCGATTGACGTTGAATGCCTTCAAACAGGCACCCCCACCAAGTCATGCCCCTCCACCCGCACAATCCGCGCGCGCGTGAACTCACCGACCTTGAGCGTTTTGCTGAGTTTTTCGGGTGGCAACAAACGCACCACACCGTCGATTTCTGGTGCATCGCCAAAACTGCGCCCCACGCCGCCACGCCGCCCCATCGCTGGCGCAGAGTCCACCAACACCTGCAAGGTCGAGCCAATTCGCTGGTGAAGTCGGGCAATGGACACTTCTTCTGCAACAGCCATGAAACGCGCTCGGCGCTCTTCGCGCACAGCTTCGGGCAACATGCCTGGCAAATCGTTGGCGGTGGCACCTTTCACGGGGCTGTAAGCGAAGCAACCTGCGCGGTCAATTTGAGCTTCGCGCAAGAAGGCCAACAGATGCTCGAATTCTTCTTCTGTCTCACCGGGGAATCCGGCAATGAAGGTGCTGCGAATCACCAACTCAGGACACAGTTCGCGCCAGCGCTGAATGCGCTCTAAATTTTTCTCGCCACTGGCTGGCCGCTTCATGCGCTTGAGCACATCGGGGTGGCTGTGTTGAAACGGCACATCCAAGTAGGGCAACACCAGTCCCTCGGCCATCAAGGGAATGATGTCGTCGACACTGGGGTAAGGGTAGACATAGTGCAAACGCACCCATGCATCGTGTTCACGGGCCATTTGGCCCAGTGTTTGCACCAACTCCAGCATGCGGGTTTTGACGGGCTTGCCATCCCAAAAACCGGTGCGGTATTTCACATCGACGCCATAAGCCGAGGTGTCTTGGCTGATGACCAGCAATTCTTTGACCCCACCCTCAAACAAAGCCTTGGCTTCTTTGAGCACATCACCGATGGGGCGTGACACCAAATCGCCGCGCATGGACGGGATGATGCAAAACGTGCAACGGTGATTGCACCCTTCGCTGATTTTCAAATAAGCGTAATGGCGGGGTGTGAGTTTCAGGCCGGCATCGCCAAAGCCGCCGGGCACCAAATCCAGAAACGGGTCATGGGGCTTGGGCAAATGGGTGTGCACCGCGTCCATCACCTCTTGGGTGGCATGGGGGCCCGTAACGGCCAGCACACTGGGGTGCATTTCCAGCACCATGTTGCCGCCGCCCTCGCCGGTCTTGGCGCCCAAACAGCCGGTCACAATGACCTTGCCGTTCTCGTTCAAGGCTTCGGCAATCGTGTCCAAGCTTTCCTTGATGGCTTCGTCGATGAAGCCACAAGTGTTGACGATGACGAGATCCGCCCCGTCAAATGTTTTGGAGGTTTGATAGCCCTCGGCACTCAGTTGCGTCAGGATCAGCTCGGAATCAGTCAAGGCTTTGGGGCATCCCAAGCTGACAAAACCCACTTTGGGGGTTGGCATGTTGGCGGTTACGGTCGTTTCACTCATGCCCGCATTGTCCCCGCAAAAACGACTCTCTTGTGACAAAAGGGCATGAAGCGCCCTTCAAGTCCTTAAACCCATCACGCCCAACAGCTGCTCGGTGTTCTTGTGGATCTGTTTTTGCATTTGCTCTTGCATTTGGGTCATCACATTTTGAGACGGATCGGCCAGACCTGAAAACATGTTTTGCATCAAGGGGGTCTGCCACTTCATAAACTGGCTCCACACCTCGGGGCTCAGGGCCGGACTGGCTTCACCCAGCTTGCTTTGCCAATCCATGAAGGACTGGACATGGTTCTCCAAATATGAGCCCATGTGGCCTTGCATGGCATGCCCGTAAAAACGGATGATGTTGGACAACACCGCCTCGCTGAACATGGGCACGCCCGCTGACTCTTCTTCCAAGATGATCTGCAACAAAATGGAGCGCGTCAGGTCTTCCCCGGTTTTGGCATCGAGCACCACCACAGGCGAGGCGGCCATGACCATTTTTTTGATCTCGGCCAACGTCACATAGGTGGACGTCTGCGTGTCGTACAAGCGGCGATTGGGGTATTTTTTGATGGTTCGGACGTCATCACTCCCAAGCGCCGCGGCTTTTGGGTGGGGCTTGGCCGACTTGGCTGGGGGCTTGACCGGCAATGAAAACTCCTGATGGCTGTCTGAAAATAGCATTTCTGATGCAATGCAGCATTCTAGGCACACCCCAAGACACCCCAAGCCTTGGTTAACCCTGATGGGTCTTGCTCTGACAGCTCGGCTTTCCGTGGGCGTTTTTTTGTTGGCGCCTCCCGATTCACCTTCATAACCTGCGAAAATAGACCACTATGTTCACCGGAATCATCACCGGCGTGGGGCGAATCGTCGCCATCCACGACCTGGGTCGCTCTTTACAACACGGCAAGCGCCTCACGCTGGAGGCTCCCGCCGGGTACCTCGACGATGTGGGCCTTGGCGACAGCATTGCCCTGAATGGGGCCTGCATGACGGTCACCACCTTCAGCCCCGAAAACCGTCAATTCACCATCGACATCTCAGCCGAGTCACTCGACAAAACCAGCGGCCTTGACCAATTGGGTCAGGTCAACCTCGAAAAAGCCCTGCGCGCCCATGACCGTTTGGGCGGCCACATCGTCTCGGGCCATGTCGATGGCGTTGGCCACATCAGCCACTTTGCCCCCTTGGGCGAAAGTTGGGAACTGCGGATCTTGGCGCCCCTCTCTCTGGCCAAATACCTCGCCTACAAAGGCTCCATCACCGTCAATGGGGTGAGCCTCACCGTCAATCAGGTCACCGATCTGGCAGAAGGCTGCGAAATCAGCATCAACCTCATTCCGCACACCGTCGACAACACCGCTTTGGGCAGTCTGCAAGCCGGTAGCCGCGTGAACCTCGAAATCGACACTGTGGCCCGATATGTTGAGCGCATGCTCAGCGCAGGCCTTGCCCCCAACGCATCACTCCCAACCACGCCATGAACGCCCCAATGCAACCCCACCCCGTGGCGATTTCGCCAGTAGAAGACATCGTGGCCGAAATGAAGGCGGGCCGCATCGTGATCTTGGTAGACGAAGAAGACCGCGAAAACGAAGGCGATTTGGTGCTGGCCTCTGACCATGTCACACCCGAAGCCATCAACTTCATGGCCCGTTTTGGGCGTGGCTTGATCTGCTTGACCCTGACCCGCGAACGCTGCGAATACCTCAAACTGCCCCCCATGGCCGCCCGCAATGGCACGGTTTACAGCACGGCCTTCACCGTGTCGATCGAAGCCGCTGAAGGCGTGACCACCGGCATTTCAGCTGCGGATCGCGCCAAAACCGTGCAAGTCGCGGTTGCCAAAAAGAGCCTCCCTTCCGACTTGGTGCAGCCCGGTCACATTTTCCCATTGCAAGCCGTGGATGGCGGTGTGCTCATGCGCGCGGGCCACACCGAGGCGGGTTGCGATTTGGCTGCTATGGCAGGTTGCAGCCCTTCATCCGTGATTTGCGAGATCATGAAAGACGATGGCACCATGGCCCGTTTGCCTGATCTGCAAATTTTTGCTGCCGAGCACGGTCTCAAAATCGGCACCATTGCCGACCTGATTCAGTACCGCAGCCGCAACGAAACCTTGGTTGAGCGCATTGGCAGCCGCCCTCTGCAAACAGCGCACGGCGATTTCACGGCCTACGCATTCCGCGATCAACCCAGCCAAACTGTTCACCTGGCTTTGGTCAAGGGCGAATGGACAGCCGATACCGAAGTGCCCGTTCGCGTGCACGAACCCCTGTCGGTGTTGGACGCCTTGGAAGTCAATCGCTCGATGCATTCGTGGAGCCTGGACACCAGCTTGCAATACATCAACAAGCAAGGGCGCGGCGTGGCCGTGTTGCTCAATTGCGGTGAGTCTGCTGACCAATTGCTGGCGCAATTTGAAGGCCGCGCTCGCTCGGCGCAAGCACCCGAACGCGGCAAGATGGACTTGCGCACCTATGGCGTTGGCGCACAAATTTTGCGTGAGTGCGGTGTACACAAAATGAAACTCATGGGCCAACCCCGTCGCATGCCCAGCATGACCGGCTACGGGCTCGAAATCACCGGTTACATCCCCAAGGAATAAACATGCTCGACGCCAACAAAGGCCAAGCCGAAGAACTCGACGGCCAATTTCTGCACATCGGCATCGTGCAAGCCCGCTTCAACGAAGACATCACCAACGCTTTGGCGAAAGCCTGCATTGAAGAACTGGAAGCGCTGGGCGTGACCAGCATCGACCACGTCATGGTGCCGGGCGCACTGGAAGTTCCGGTGGCCCTGCAAGCCATGGCTGAGCGCGCCGAGTACGACGCACTGATCGCCTTGGGTTGCATCATTCGGGGTGAAACCTACCATTTTGAATTGGTGGCCAACGAGTCAGGTGCTGGCGTGAGCCGCGTGTCGTTGGACTACAACTTGCCCATTGCCAATGCCATCTTGACCACCGAAGATCTGGCTCAAGCCGTGGCCCGCCAGACTGAAAAAGGCCGTGACGCCGCCCGCGTTGCGGTCGAGATGGCCTGCATCATGGACGACCTGTCGGCCGACATGGCCGAATTAGCCGAAGAACTTGACGACGAAAAGAACGCGTGATGACAGACGAAATGCGCAGCACGGACAGCCCCACCGAAAACACCAAACCCACCTCCTCGGGCACACGCAAATCGTCGGCCAAACCCGCACGCAGCCGCTCGCGCGAATTCGCGCTGCAAGCGCTGTACCAGTTCATTGTGGGTCGCAACGAAGCCACCGACATCGATGTGTTCACGCGCGATTTATCGGGTTTTCACAAGGCCGATGCCGCCCATTACGACGCCCTGTTTTTTGGCTGCACAGAGCAAGCCGCCGCTTTGGACGCCATGATTGCGCCCAAACTCGACCGCAGTTTTGCTGAAATTTCACCGGTGGAACACGCCATCATGTGGATCGGCGCCTATGAAATGCAGCATTGCCTTGACGTGCCTTGGCGCGTGGTGCTGAACGAATGCATTGAGCTGGCCAAAGACTTTGGCGGCACCGATGGCCACAAGTATGTCAACGCCGTGTTGAACGGCTTGGCCCCTGAATTGCGCCGTGCCGAAGTGAACGCCGACCGTCAATCTGGCCGCGCCAAATAAGTGACCATGCGCATCTCTGAGCGAGCCGAGCGAATCGAGCCCTTCTGGGTGATGGAAGTGGCCAAGGCCGCCTCGCTCAAAGCACGTGAGGTCGCCCACACCGACCGCCCAGTGGTGTTTCTCAATATCGGAGAACCCGATTTCACCGCCCCGCTGTTGGTGCAGCAAGCGGCACAACAAACCATCTCTGACGGCGCCACCCAATACACCCCAGCATTGGGCTTGGATGCCTTGCGCCAAAGCATCAGCCAGTGGTACAGCACCCGCTTTGGGGTGGATGTGCCGGCCAGCCGCATTGTGGTTACAGCGGGCGCATCGGCCGCTTTGCAACTGGCCTGTCTGGCGCTGATTGACCGGGGCGATGAAATACTCATGCCCGACCCGAGCTACCCCTGCAACCGGCATTTTGTGAGCGCCGCTGAAGGCACCGCCGTGTTGCTGCCCACCACTGCTGAAGAGCGCTTTCAGCTCAGCGCCGCCAAGGTGGCTGCGGCGTGGGGCCCGCAAACCCGCGGCGTGCTGCTGGCTTCGCCTTCCAACCCGACCGGCACCTCGATCGACCCCGAAGAGCTCCAGCGCATCGTGCAAGTGGTCCGCGCGCACCAAGGCATCACCCTCGTCGACGAAATTTACTTGGGCCTCAGCCACGAAGCGGCATTTGGTCAAAGCGCTTTGGCATGGGGCGAAGACATCATCAGCATCAACAGTTTCAGCAAATACTTCAACATGACCGGCTGGCGCTTGGGCTGGCTGGTGGTGCCTGAGGCCTTGGTCCCCGTGTTGGAGCGGTTGGCGCAAAACCTCTTTATTTGTGCCAGCAGCGTGGCCCAGCAAGCCGCACTGGCCTGCTTTGAGCCCGAGAGTTTGGCCGAGTATGAACGTCGCCGCGCCGAGTTCAAAGCCCGCCGCGACTACTTCATACCGGCTCTGAACGACGTGGGTTTGCCGGTGCCCGTGGCACCCGATGGGGCGTTTTATGCATGGGCCGACTGCTCTGCGGCTTGCCAAAAATTGGGGCTGAAAGACAGCTGGGAATTTGCCATTGCCGCCCTTGAAAACGCGCATGTGGCCATCACCCCGGGCCGCGACTTTGGTACCGACCAAACAGCTCGGTTTGTGCGTTTTTCTACCGCCAACTCGATGGCCGAATTGCAGACCGCCATTGCCCGCCTGAAAGCTTGGTTGCAGCCATGACCGCCCAACCCCACACAGACGCGCAAACGCCTGCACACACGTCCGCACACACGCCAGCAAAGACGCCTGCACACACGTCCGCACAAGGGCTCACTCAGCCTCAGACAAAAAACCAGACTCAGACTGGACCTTTTGCCCACAACATCCGTGTTTATTGGGAAGACACCGATGCTGGCGGCATTGTGTTTTACGCCAACTACCTGAAGTTTTTCGAGCGCGCACGCACCGAATGGTTACGCGCCTTGGGCTTTGGGCAGCAGGTGCTGCGCGACGAGTCCGGGGGCATGTTTGTGGTGAGCGAGACGACCGTCAAGTACCATTCACCCGCCCGTCTGGACGACACCTTGCGGGTCACCGCCGTGTTGCAATCGGGCGGCAAAGCCAGCCTGACCATTGCACAGCAGGCCTTTTTGCAGCGCGCAGGCCAAGCTGACCAACTGCTGGCCGATGGCACCATTCGACTCGGTTGGGTCGACAGCACCACTTTAAAACCAGGCCGCATACCGGCCCTTGTTCTGGAAGCCCTGAAATGAACCAAGACATGTCCATCGTCTCGCTCTTGTTGCACGCCAGTTTTGTGGTGCAACTTGTGGTTTTGTTGTTGATCGCGATATCGGTCGCCAGCTGGGCGGCGATTGTGCGCAAACTGGGCGCTATCAAACGCATCAAAAATTTGAACGAGGAATTTGAGCGTGTGTTCTGGTCAGGCACCAGCCTGAACGAACTGTTCAACTCGGCCAGCCAAAACGCCAAGCTGGCGGGTCCGATGGAGCGTATTTTTGCCAGCGGCATGCGCGAGTACCAAAAACTGCGCGAGCGACACATCAGCGATGCGGGCACCTTGCTGGACGGTGCACGACGCGCCATGCGCGCCAGTTTTCAGCGCGAAATGGATGTCGCAGAGTCGCAATTGGCCTTCTTGGCCTCGGTCGGCTCCATCTCGCCCTATGTGGGTTTGTTTGGCACGGTGTGGGGCATCATGCACGCCTTCACGGGCTTGGCCAGCCTGCAACAAGTGACCTTGGCCACGGTGGCGCCCGGCATTGCAGAGGCCCTGGTGGCCACCGCCATTGGTCTGTTCTCCGCCATTCCTGCGGTGTTGGCCTACAACCGTTTTTCGCACGATGTCGACCGCATTGCCATCAAACTGGAAACCTTCATTGAAGAGTTCTCCAACATCTTGCAGCGCAGCTTGGGTGGTGCCAACAACTCGGCATCGGGCCACTGAAGGGAGGCCCAGATGCCAGCCGTTTCATCCCGAGGTCGTGGTCGCCGCACCATCGCCGAAATCAACATGGTGCCCTTCATTGACGTGATGTTGGTGCTGCTGATCATCTTCATGGTGACGGCCCCCATGATCACCCCCAGCATGGTGGATTTGCCCAGTGTGGGCAAAGCGGCCAAGCAACCCGACAAAGTCATTCAGGTGGTGATCCAAAAAGACGAACGCCTTGAATTGGTCAGCGATGGCAAAACCGACAGCGCCACTTTGTCCAGTGTGGCCAACAGTGTCAAACGCTTGGTGGGCAACGAGATGAACACAGCCGTCGTCATCAGCGCCGACCGCAATGTGAAATACGAAACAGTCGTGCAAGTCATGGACGGACTGCAACGCGCGGGCATTGCGCGCGTCGGCCTGTCGGTTCAATTGGCCCCCTAACAGGACCACTGGTTTGAACGCCAAGGCGACCCCTAACCTCGAATTTGCACCGCCCAAACCGCCGGGTGCGGGTCGCGCTTGGGTGGTGGCCGGCATCGCGCATGCCGTGTTGTTCATGGCTTTGGGGCTGGCCACCGCCTGGAAAACCCAGCCTCAAACGGCGCAAGCCGAAGCCGAACTCTGGTCTGCCGTGCCGCAAGCGGCCGCGCCGAAACTGCAAGAGCCGCCACCAGAGCCACAACCTGAGCCACAACCCGAACCCACGCCCCAACCTGTGA
>JBJOIR010000034.1:0-22156 GCA_046047055.1 Pseudomonadota bacterium
GGCTTCCCTTTCCAGCGCAACATGGGCGCCCACGGACACTTGCACATCGCTGCGGCCCATGCGGGTCACGGTCGCCGCAAACTCGCCGCCTGCACCATTGAACAGCGTGATGCCATCGCCGGGTTGCATGCGCAACACCTGCACATGGCGCGCTGCGCCAGCTGGCAAGTCGAGGCTCAAGCCAGTGGCCAGCGGGGCAGGGCAATAAAAACGCGGCATGCTCACATGCGCCCGTAGGCAAAACCCACTTGCGGGGTGGTGCCCTCTATCTCGTCGATCACCTTGAGCAAGGGGCCCAATTCGCGGTAACGGTCACAGGCCTTGCGGATGTAGTGAATGAAGCGCGGCGCGTCGGCCAGGTATTTGGCTTTGCCGTCGCGCAACGTCAAACGGGCAAAAATGCCTGCGACTTTCAGGTGGCGTTGCAGCCCCATCCATTCCACAGCACGGTAAAACGCACCAAAGTCACTGTGCCAATCTTCAAAATCCATCAAGCCCGCTTTGCGTGCTTTTTCCCAATAGCGGATGGTGATGTCCAAGACAAAATCCTCATCCCACGTCAAAAAGGCATCGCGCATCAGGCTGGCGATGTCGTAGCTCAAAGGGCCAAAAACAGCATCCTGAAAATCCAATACGCCCAAGCGATCGTGGCCATCGCCCTGGCCTGCCGGCATCATCAAATTGCGCGGCATGAAGTCGCGGTGCACATACACCTGCGGGGCCGCCAAGTTGCGCTGCACGATCAAGGCAAACGCCTTGTTGACGGTGTCTTGGTCTTTCTGACCCAATTGAATGTGCTTGTGTTGGCCAAGATACCAGTCCGGAAACAGGCTCAACTCGCGTTTGAGCAGCGCTTCGTCATAGGGCGGCAACACGCCGGGGCGAGATGCCAATTGCCATTGCACCAAAGCATCTGTCGCCTGCAGGTACAAGCCGTGGTTGGCCTGCGGCCGCTCAGGGTCAATGGCCGACATCATGGTGGCGTCGCCCAAATCACTCAACAGCATGAAGCCGTGCGCAGCCTCCCAAGCCAACACTTCCGGCGCGCGCAAGCCGGCGTCTTTCATCAAGGCCGCAATGCGCACAAAAGGTTCTGAATTTTCTTTGTCGGGGGGCGCATCCATGACGATACAGCTGCCGCCTTGCGCGGTGTCCACACGCAAATAACGCCGAAAACTGGCATCGGCTGAAGCAATTCGCAGACTGTCGGGCAAAAGCCCGTGGCTGGCCGCGACACCCGCCATCCAGACTCTGAACAAGGCCTCACGAGTGGGGTCAGACCAAGTCACGCCAGAAAGGGGCACAGGCGAAGAAAGAGGAGAGAAAGAGGGATGGCTCATGGATAATCCCATTCTACAAAGCCCGCTGACCATTTCTGTGTTGACAGCGGGCCATTCTCTTGAAGACTGTTTCTCATTTTGGCCACCCCTTTCGATTCGCCATCTCTGCCGCTGAACCCCGTCACCTCCAAGGCCCCCGATGTGAAGGCTTTGGTGGCCGCTTTGTGCTCGCTGTGCATGGCCAGCGCTTGGGCACAAACCACCGGTTTGCCTTTGCGCAGCAGCCCGCTGCTCGAAGAAGCCATTTCTGATCGTCAAAAGGCAGAAGGTGCGGTCTTTGTGAACGGCCAGCAAATGACCGCCCGACCTGACATGGACCTGTTGATCGAAGGGCAAGCGAGCGTGCGCCGCCCCGGTATGGCCCTGCGTGCCGACCGGTTGGATTACGACCAGACCCAAGACGTGGTGAAGGCCACGGGCCAAGTGCGGGTGAGTACGCCCACAAGTGTGTTCACCGGACCTCGCCTGACCCTCAAAGTGGACAGCTTTCAAGGCAAGTTCGAGCAACCGTCGTTTGAGCTTTACAGAAGTGGCGGCTATGGACAAGCTGCTGAAGTGGAGTTCATTGACAACAAGCGCTCGGTGATTCGCCAAGCGAGCTACACCACGTGCCGACGAACGCCAGGACCTGAGTGGCTGCCTGAGTGGTTGTTGAAGGCCACGCAGATGACGATCGACGAAGAAGAGTCCACCATCGAAGCCAAAGGTGTGCAGTTTCGCTTCAAAGATTTTCCTGTTTTTGCAGCGCCCGCCGTCAACTTGCCTTTGAACGACCAACGCAAGTCGGGTCTGTTAACGCCCCTCTTGAGCATCGACACGGTGAACGGGATCGAGGTGGCGCAGCCTTATTACTTCGACATTGCGCCCAACCGCGACGCCACCATCACGACCCATGTGATGAGCAAGCGCGGCATCGCGGCCGACACCGAGTTTCGCTATTTGGAACGTGACTACAACGGCCAAGTTCGCTTGAACTTCATGCCCTCCGACCAACTGCGCGACCACCGGCGCTGGGGCCTGACCAGCCAACACAATGGGGGCATCGAGACGGGCCTCGAGAGTGTGGGCCGCATCGGTTTGGGCCTGACTTTGAACCGGGTGAGCGACGACAACTATTGGCGAGATTTTTCACGCTCAGGTCTGGTGTTGACGCAGCGGATTCTGCCTTCCACAGGGGTCTTGTCTTGGGGCCGGGGCAACTTCAGCATGACGGCTCAGGTGCAGCGTTGGCAAAACCTCCAAGATGCCGCCCCGCCTTACGACCGCGCGCCACAAATCAGCATGCGCTATGGCGAATGGAACGCCGATGGCCTGGACTGGTCGGTGGTGGGCGACACCACCCGCTTTGAGGCCGACTTTTCGCGCATCGCCAGCTTGGTCGCTTCAGGTGACTTGCCGCGCAATGGCGAGCGCAGTTTTGTGCATGCCCAAGTCAGCCGACCTTGGCTTCGCCCTTGGGGGTTTCTCACCCCCAAACTCCAGTTGCATGCCACCCGTTACAGCATGGACCGGGTTTTGGACAACGGGGTCATGACGTCCGACCGGGTGTTGCCCACTTTCAGCTTGAACTCGGGCTTGGTGTTTGAACGTGAAACCCGCTGGTTTGGCCGTGACGTGCTGCAAACGCTCGAGCCCCGCGCTTTCTACGCTTACACCCCCTACAAAAACCAGAGCATGCTGCCGGTTTACGACAGCGGCGCCACCGACTTCAACTTGTCCACCATCTACAGCGAGAACACCTACGTCGGGCAAGACCGATTGGCCGACAACAATGCGCTGACGCTGGGGGTGAGCAGCCGGTTTTTTGACCCGCAGAATGGCGCCGAAATGCTGCGCTTAGGCGTGGCGCAACGCATCCGCTTTTCAGACCAACAGGTGGTGCTGCCCAGTCAAACACCCACCCCCACCGGACTCAGCGACATTCTTTTTGGTGCTGCTGTGCGCTGGAACGACCGTTGGTCTCTGGACACCACCCTTCAAGCCAACAACCAAACCCACGATGTGGCCCGCACCACCGTGCAAGCTCGATACAACCACAGCGCGTATCGCGTCATCAATGCGGCTTATCGCGTGAACAATCAAACCAGCCCCAACTCCACTTTTATGGACGTGGGATGGCAATGGCCCTTGAGTGACCTGGTCGGTGAGACCGATCGGCAAGCCGACTCGGCTTGGTCACGATCACCCGGCCAAGGTCTGGGCCCTAACCGCTGGTACACCGTGGGTCGCCTCAATTACAGTTTGAAAGAGCGTAGCCTCGTCGATTCCTTGTTGGGATTGGAATACGATGCAGGTTGCTGGATTGGCCGCGTGGCGTTTGAGCGAAAACAAACCAACTTCTCCAATGTCATCACCGGCAGCGCATCCAGCCGTATCTTCTTCCAACTTGAATACATTGGCCTGGCACGGGTGGGCATCAGCCCACTCAAAAGCTTGAGTGACAATATTCCGCGCTACCAATACCTGCGTGACAACACGGTTCAACCCAGTCGGTTCCAGCACTATGAATAACCTGTTTTATCCCGCCCGTTCAGCTTGGCTGGTTTTGGCCCTCAGCGCCCTGTGCACCTCTGGCGCTTGGGCACAAGCCCCAAGCTCGGCACGCCCAGCCGCTGCATCGGCGCCCATCCGTCAGGCCGACTTCATTGTGGCGGTGGTCAATTCAGAGCCCATCACCAACCGCGAGGTCCAAGTGTTGCGTCAGCGGATTGCCAACGATGCCGTGGCACGTGGCGGCAGTCAACCCGACGCTCAAGAACTCACGCAAATCGCGCTCGAGCAGCTGATCAACGAAAAAGCCCAGCTGCAGCAAGCCCGCGATGGTGGCATCAAAGTTGAACCTGAAGCGATCGAGCAAGCTGAACTCAATGTGGCGACCAGCAACCAGCTCACCCCCGAACAGTTGCACAAAGCACTGGCGCAAGATGGCATTTCCTTGAACGCGTTTCGCGAGCAATTGCGCACCCAAATCACCTTGACCCGTTTGCGTGAGCGTGAAGTAGAAGGCCGCGTTCGAGTCAGTGATCAGGACATCGAGCAGTATTTGCGCACGCAGTTGCAAGCGCAAGCCGCCCAAATACCCGGGTTGGTGAATTTGGGCATGCTCTTGGTTGCTGTGCCCGAGAACAGCACCGATGCCGAGATCAAAGCCTTGGGTGAACGCGCAGCGAGTCTTGCTCAACGTGCTCGGAGCGGTGAAAACTTTTCCGAATTGGCCAAAGCTTTTTCGCAAGCGCCAGACCGCGCAACCAATGGGGGCGAAATGGGGCTGCGTCCTGCCGATCGTTACCCAGAACTGTTCATCGATGCCACCCGCGGACTGAAAACTGGCGACGTTGCCGCACCCGTGCGTTCTGCAGCGGGCTTTCACGTGTTGAAAGTTTTGGAGCGCCGTCAAATCAACACCTTGGTGGTTGCCCAAACGCGCGCGCGCCATATTTTGTTGCGCCCCACAGCTCAACTGTCGCAAACCCAGGCTGTGGCGAAGCTGGCCGAAGTGCGCCAAGCCATCGTGTCCGGCAAAGCGGACTTTGCCGTTATGGCCCGTCAAATGTCGCAAGACGGCAGTGCACAACAAGGGGGCGATTTGGGTTGGGCCAATCCTGGCATGTTCGTGCCCGAGTTTGAAGAGGTCATGAACCGCCTGCGCCCCGGCCAAGTGGGTGAGCCCTTGGTCTCCCGCTTTGGCGTGCATCTGATCGAAGTCACTGATCGACGCAATGCACCCATGTCAGATCAAGAGCAGCGCAACTTGGCACGCAATGTGTTGCGTGAAAAGAAGATCAACGAAAGCTACGCCACTTGGGTGCAAGACATCCGCAGCCGCGCCTATGTCGAATTGCGCGAGCCGCCGCAATGAAGCACATTGCACGCAAACGGTTTGGTCAACACTTTTTAACCGACGGCGGCATCATCGATGCCATCGTGGAGGCGATCCAACCTGACGCCGGTCAGCCCATGGTGGAGATCGGGCCCGGCTTAGCTGCTCTGACGCAGCCCCTGGTCGAGCGCTTGGGCCACCTCACGGTGATTGAGCTGGACCGTGACTTGGCGGTACGCCTGCGTGAGCACCCGCACCTCACGGTCGTCGAGTCCGATGTTTTGAAAGTCGACTTCAGCTTGTTGGCGCAACAGATGCAGCCCCAAGCCGACGCCCATGGCGCTCGCAAAATTCGCGTGGTGGGCAACCTGCCTTACAACATCTCGACCCCCATCCTGTTTCATTTGTTGGCGCATGTGGATGTGATCGAAGACCAACACTTCATGCTGCAAAAAGAAGTGATCGACCGCATGGTGGCGCAGCCTGCGACCTCGGATTACAGCCGTTTGTCCGTCATGCTGCAGTGGCGTTACGACATGAGCAATGTGCTGTTTGTTCCGCCCGAAAGCTTTGACCCCCCGCCACGCGTCGACAGCGCTGTGGTGCGCATGAGGCCCTGGGCACAGCCGCCACAAGTGAATGTCAAAACATTGGAAACACTGGTGCAAGTGGCCTTCAGTCAACGCCGCAAAATCTTGCGCAACACCCTTGGCAAGTGGCTCGAGGAAAAAGACTTTGCGGGTGAATTTGATCTGCAGCGTCGCGCCGAGGAAGTGCCGGTTGCTGAATTTGTCGCCTTGGCGCAAGCGGTCTAACCGAACGCTTGGAAGCGCCGGCCCATGAAAAAAGCCCGCAGCATGCGGGCTTTTTTGCGGCTGGCCGAATCAACGGCTCAACGGAGATCAGGCTGCAGCGAGCCAATACCCCGCATTGAATGGGCTGCTCATGCGCAGCGCCAAAGGCGACACGTCCACCAACTTGTCGGTGGGCATTTTTTCGCCTTCTTCGACCAATTCGGCCATTTCGGCGTCCTCGGTTTGTGCCTCAATCGCCCGTCCTGCTTGGCTGTTTTGTGCAGAACGGGCTACAGAAAAGAATAGAAGCATCGGAAGGGTATCTTCCTGTCTCCCCAATAGTCTGCCGTGTCACGGAAGATGTCCAACAATTGCTCACGGGCTTCTTTGTCAAACTTGACGTGTGCAGGAATTTGCTCCAACACCACGATGAAGCCAGGCTGTGGGCCAGACTTGTGCAGGGGGTCGGTCATGCAGTCGTACAAGGCATCAAAGTTCTTGCCGAAATGCGAAGGCAATGTGAATTGCGCACCAATCAAGTCGAGCACATCTTGCTTGCTCTGGGCTTCAGCAAGATTGGCATACAAAAAGTGGTGCCCCAGGCCTTGAGCGGCCTCTTGCAAATCGCTCACGCGGTAGGCGCGAATCGACTGCACGATGTTCGACCGCACGCCCTTCAGGGGCGGTTCTTGGTCATGACGAATCGGCGTGTCCATCTCCGTGGTCTTTCTCTAAAGTCAAAAAATCAACGCTTTTCTACGATCACGCGAAAACTCGCGTAATGGTCAGAGGTGTAGTAACAGGTCTGTGGGCTCCGCGGAACAAGGCCACCACAAACGATGCGCCTGGCCCCTCGGTGCTTTAACCCGGGCGTTCTGACGGTGTATTCACGGTAAAACCCTCGCGCTTCACGCGGCAGCAGTCGCTCTCGATTGCCAAAAACCGACCCGTCCTTTTCGTAGGGAAAAGGACCACCCTTGCGGATGAGTTGGTAAGTTTCTTGGCCTTCTCGGGGCAAATCTGTCACCGACAGAGTCGGTGAAACTGGGGCATCGATGGCGGGTTGAGAATGCACCAAAAAAGTGCAAACCATCAAAACCAGTCCCAAAATCACCGAAATCCAGCGGTTTGGGACGGCGTATGCTCGCGCCATCTTCATGAAAACACCTTTCAGAAGCCCTCGGGTAAACCCGAAAACTCGAAGGCGCTAGTGTGAAGCAAACGGCGCAAAAAAGCAAGCGATTGCCCAATAAACAGGCAAAGTAAGTACGGGCAACAAGCACCCAAGTGAGTGCTTGCTGTCGTCCTATAGCTTAGCGAGCCGCGTTGGCGTCGGCCACGGTCAAGGCGGTCATGTTCACAATCCGGCGCACGGTGGTGCTGGAAGTGAGGATGTGTACCGGCTTGGCGGCACCCAGCAGGACCGGGCCCACGGCGATATTGCCACCGGCAGCGGTCTTGAGCAGGTTGTAGGCGATGTTGGCGGCATCGATATTGGGCAAAACCAACAAGTTGGCATCGCCGATCAGGCTGCTGTTGGGCATCAAGGCCTGACGGGCCGCCGTGTCCAACGCCACATCCCCGTGCATTTCGCCATCGACTTCGAGCCATGGCGCATCTCGACGCAAGAGCTCCAACACCGTGCGCATTTTGACGGCGCTGGGCTGGTTGGACGAGCCGAAATTCGAGTGCGACAACAAAGCCGCTTTCGGTTGAATGCCGAAGCGACGCATTTCTTCAGCCGCCATGATGGTGAATTCGGCCAATTGCTCTGCGGTGGGGTCGTAGTTCACATGGGTGTCGACCATGAAGACTTGACGGCCAGGCAGCATCAAGCCGTTCATGCAAGCGTAGGTGTTGACCCCTTTGCGCTTGCCCACAACTTGGTCGATGTAATTCAGGTGCATGGGGTTGGTGCCCCATGTGCCGCAAATCATGCCGTCCACATCGCCTTTGTGCAGCAACATGGCACCGATCAAGGACAAGCGTCGGCGCATCTCGATCTTGGCGATTTGCTCGGTGACACCTTTGCGTTCGGTCAGGCGGTGGTAGGTCTGCCAAAAGTCTCGGTAACGGTGATCCATCTCCACATTGACCACGTCGTAGTCAAGTTCCTCTTTCAGGCGAAGGCCAAACTTCTCAATGCGCTCGGCAATCACAGCGGGGCGTCCAATCAGGGTCGGACGGGCAATGCCCTCGTCCACCACAATTTGGGCCGCACGCAACACGCGCTCTTCTTCGCCCTCGCTGTAGGCGATGCGCTTTTTCAAGGCGCGCTTAGCGGCCGTGAAGATCGGCTTCATCATGGTGCCCGAGGCGTACACAAAGCCTTGCAGTTTTTCGCGGTATGCCTCCAAGTCTTTGATGGGGCGCAGTGCCACTCCGCTGTCGGCCGCGGCTTGGGCCACGGCAGGCGCAATCTTCATCATCAAGCGCGGATCAAACGGCTTAGGAATCAGGTACTCAGGACCAAAGGCCAACGGCTCACCGGCGTAAGCGGCTGCTACCACCTCGCTTTGCTCGGCTTGGGCCAGCTCGGCAATCGCATGCACCGCAGCAATCTCCATCTCGAGCGTGATGGTGGTCGCGCCACAGTCCAAAGCGCCCCTGAAGATATAGGGGAAGCACAAGACGTTGTTGACTTGGTTGGGATAGTCGGTGCGGCCAGTGGCCATGATGGCGTCATCGCGCACGGCTTTGACATCGTCAGGATCGATTTCTGGATTGGGGTTTGCCAAGGCAAAGATCAAGGGCTTGGCGGCCATCGACTTGACCATGTCTTGCTTGAGCACGCCGCCTGCGGACAAGCCCAAGAAAACATCGGCACCCGCAATCACCTGCGCCAACGTGCGGTGATCGGTTTTTTGCACAAACTGGATCTTGTCTTCGTCCATCAACTCGGTGCGACCTTCATACACCACACCAGCCAAATCGGTGACCCAAATGTTCTCGCGGGGAATGCCCAACTTGACCAACAAACCCAAGCAAGCCAACGCGGCCGCACCCGCACCGGACGTGACCAACTTGATCTTTTTCGGGTCTTTGCCGACGATTTTCAAACCATTCAAAATGGCCGCGCCCACCACAATGGCGGTACCGTGCTGGTCGTCGTGGAAGACCGGAATCTTCATGCGCTCGCGCAATTTGCGCTCAATGTAGAAGCAATCAGGCGCTTTGATGTCCTCTAGGTTGATGCCGCCAAAAGTGGGCTCCAACGACGCAATGATTTCGACCAATTTATCGGGGTCTTTTTCATTGATCTCGATATCGAACACGTCGATGCCCGAGAACTTCTTGAACAACACGCCCTTGCCTTCCATGACCGGCTTGCTGGCCAATGGCCCAATGTCGCCCAAGCCCAAGACCGCAGTGCCATTGGTCACCACACCCACCAAGTTGCCTCGGCTGGTGTACTTGAACGCATTGGCGGGGTCTTTGACGATTTCTTCACAGGGCGCCGCAACGCCGGGGGAATAGGCCAAAGCCAAATCGTGCTGGTTGACCAACTGCTTGGTGGCCGCAATGGCCACCTTGCCGGGTGTGGGGAACTCGTGGTACTCCAAAGCCGCTTTGCGCAACTGTGCGCGTTTGACTTCGGCTTGAACCTTGTTGGTCATCTATTGCTCCGTTATAGGAATGAGGGCAGGGCCCACTGCTGATCAGCGACCGGCCTGTTTTAAGAGTTGCAGCACCGGGTTGGGGGTCATTTTCATTGTAGACCCCGGATGCAGGGGGTCAGACTGCGGAAATCCACATGCCAAGTGAGGAGGCTTTTGACTTTTGCGCACAAATGAAGGCCGTTTTTGCGGCCCCATTAGCGCAAATGCTTCCACGCCTTGTGCTGCAAAGCCTGAGCCACACTGACCGAACGCGGCCCGGGGATGACCTCAAACGCCGCCCCCGCTTGCAAGACGCCTGGCGCGTCCACCGCCAAATAAAAACCACATCGGCCGCTTTGCACCATGTCTTTGCCGGCTTGGGCATAGCCCAGCACCGCATTGAATTTGCCGCACGGTTCGCGCGGTTGCGTCACACGCAACACCACCGACTCAAACTTCAGGCAATCCCCAATGAACAAGGTGGCTTCACTCACACCTTGCAGGCTGAGGTTTTCACCCAACCAACCCGGCGTCAAAGCGTCATCAAACAAGGATGCGCCACGTTGTTGGCGTTGCTCTTGCCACCAAGGCAAATGCTCTGAAGGCAGTGCGTAAATGGCTTTGCTCAATCCACCATGCACGGTCAAGTCGGCTTGTTCATCGCCTTGCAGGCCCAACACGCCCACCTCAACTGGGCCCAAGCGGGTGGTCTTCCCAATGGCCGACATGGACTTGCGGTCGCCGACCTGCAAAGGTCTCACCTGTCCCGTTTGAATGGACAGCACGTGACCTGCGGCGCGAGCCGGCCCAGGCCGTCTCGCCCCTAGAGCGGCTTGGCCCATGCCTCAGCCTTTCATCAAGGCTTCAATTTCATCGGCCTTGACGGGCACCCCGCGGGTGATCAACTCGCAACCCGTGGGGGTCACGATGGCATCGTCTTCAATGCGAATGCCGATGTTGTGGAATTTCTCAGGGACGCCAGGCGCTGGGCGCACATACAAACCCGGCTCGATGGTCAACACCATGCCCGCTTGCAGAATGCGACTGGGCCGGTCTTTGATGATCTCGCCGCTCAGCGGGTCACGCCGTTCGCTGACCTGCCCTACTTGAGAGGGTTCGACGTAACTGCCGCAATCGTGCACATCCATGCCCAACCAGTGGCCTGTGCGGTGCATGTAAAACTGAAAGTAACTGCGGTTCTCAATCACATCTTGTGCGCTGCCCACTCGGTTGCGGTCGAGCAAACCGACATCAAGCATGCCCTGCGCCAGCACAGCCACGGTGGCCTCATGCGGGTCGACAAAACGGGCGCCAGCGCGAGTGGCCGCCACCGCAGCATCTTGCGAGGCCAAGACCAGGTCGTACAGCGCACGTTGCGGCCCCGTGAACCGGCCATTGGCCGGGAATGTGCGGGTGATGTCGCTCGCATAGCCATCCAACTCGCAGCCGGCATCGATGAGCACCAAGTCACCGTCACTGATCAAGCCTTTGTCGGCGCGGTAGTGCAAAACACAAGCATTGGCACCGCCCGCGACGATGGAGCCGTAAGCCGGGAACTGTGAGCCATGCTGGCGAAATTCGTGCAGCAACTCGGCATCGAGGTGGTATTCGCGCACCTCTTGTCCCGCTCGCAACATGGCGGCACTGCGCTGCATGGCGCGAATGTGCGCCCGCGCACTGATGGCACTGGCGCGTCGCATGATGTCTTGTTCATGAGCATCTTTCACCATGCGCATCTCATCGAGCAAGCTGCACAGATCCCGCTGCTGGTCTGGACACAAAGCCCCATAACGCACCCGCGCTCGCACCGACTGCAACCAACTGTCGATGCGCCCCTCCAGCCCCGCATGAATGGCAAACGGGTACCAGACCGTGCTGCGGTTTTCGAGCAGCTTGGGCATGTGGGTGGCCAGATCGCCCGATGAAAAAGCCCGATTGAGCCCCAAAGCCGCCGGCGCGGCATCGGGCCCCAAGCGAATGCCATCCCAAATTTCACGCTCCACGTCCTTGGGCTGGCAGAACAAGGTGGTTTCACCATCGGCCGTGATCACCAGGGTGGCATGTGGTTCGCTGAAGCCGGTCAGGTAATAAAAGTAACTGTCGTGCCGGTACAGGTAATCGCTGTCACGGTTGCGCGGCCGCTCAGGCGCGGTCGGAACAATGGCAATGCCGCCTGCGCCCAATTGGGCTGCCAGACGGGCGCGGCGTTGGGCGTAGAGGGTTGGCTTGTTCATGGATTCATTGTAAAGAGCACTTTCTGTGAACGCTCCGTTGGCCAGACCTTCCATGGGGTCAAAAGGGTTTTGGCACAGGGGCGACCAGCCGAATGGCCGCCACTCACAGGCACTTTGCATGGTTAATCAAATAAAGCATACTTATGTGTCTATTTTTTGACTTAGATCTTGCGTCTGACACTTTATTGAAAGCCCCCCATGAAACTTTTCACCACACTGGCCGCACTGGCCTTGAGCCTTTCGGCCTTGGCTCCGACGGCCTATGCGGCGCCGGCCTTGGACGACACCACCACGGTGGTCACCGTGATGCAGTTCTCCGCACGAAACCCGGCATCGCGCAGCCCACTGAAAGAGCGCATGTTGGTCATCAGAGACTACCTGCGCAAACAACCGGGCTACATTGAAAACGCCCTGATGGAAAACCGCAACCCCGGCAGCAAACCGGAATTTGTCGGTGTGTCGCGCTGGCGGTCCTTCAAAGACTGGGAAGCCCTCTGGCTCAAGCCTGAATTTCAAAAAATGGTCGCTGCCGCCAATGAGTTTGGCGATGTGAATCCCGGTACTTTTACGCCCGTCAATAAATGAAAAATCTCTTCACCCCCACCCCGACCTTCGCCCCCACACCCGTCCGCTACCACCCTGCCTTGGTCACTTTGCACTGGCTGCTGGCGATATTGATCCTCGTCGCACTGAGCATGGGCACTTGGGTATTGCAAGAAATACCCAACAGCTCACCCGAAAAACTGTGGGCCCTGAAAGGCCACATGGTGGCGGGTGCGCTGATCTTGTTGCTGACGCTGCTGCGTTTGGCTGTGCGCCTCACAACCGCCCATCCCGCCCCTGCTTCAAGCGGGCATGCCCTGCTCGATCGCCTGGCGCCGATCATGCACGGAGGCTTGTATGCCTTGGTGTTGGTCATGGCCGGCAGTGGCATTGCCATGTCGGTGTTGGCGGGACTGCCCGATACGGTGTTCTTGGGGGTGGGCCAATTGCCTGTCAACTTTGATCACTTGGTGCCGCGTGCCGTGCACGGCTGGGTGGCCACGTTGCTCATGCTGGCCGTGGGTTTGCATGTGGCGGCGGGGTTTTATCACCACTTCGTTCGACGCGATGGTTTGCTGCGCCGCATGGGGTTTGGCAAACCCTGATGGCCCTGCGATAGGCCTGCCCCGTTCAGACGATAGGGCGGTCTGAAGTTGCGTTCAACTGCGCCAGCCTGTCGGGCGTGCCCACATCGGTCCAAGCGCCTGCGTAAATCTCACCCGAAACTTGTCCCCGGTCCATGGCGGCACGCAGCAAAGGCGCCAGCGCCAGCGGCAGCCCCTGAGGGTTGCCCGACTGCAGACCGCTGTGGTCGAAAAACGATTTTTGATACAGCGCGATGGTGCTGAAAGTGAAGTCGCAACCCGGAGATCCTTTGGGCAAGTTCAGCACTTGACCCGTAGCCGACAAGCCAAAGTCGCCCCCGGTGTTGTGCGCGGGGTTGGGCACCAACCACAGGTGGGCCAAAGTGCCGCGTTGGGCAAAGGCTTGAACCGCCACTGGCGAAAAAACAAAGTCGGGCGCAAAGACGTCACCGGCCACCACCCAAAACACCTCCGCCAACTGCGGCAAGGCACGCACGATACCGCCCGCGGTTTCAAGGGCTTGACCAAAGTCCTGTCCCTCATGCGAGTAGACGATCTGCACCTTGGGCAAGCCGGGCCAAGTGATCTCATTGCCCAATTGCTGCACGATTTTTTCACCCAACCACGCGGTGTTCACCATCTGCCTCGTGAACCCACCTCGAGCCAGTGCCTGCATGGGCCAATGCATCAGCGGCTGCCCGCGCACAGGCAACAAAGGTTTGGGCAACACATCGGTCAAGGGGCGCATGCGCTCGCCCCGACCGGCGGCCAGAACGATGGCTTGTGCCCCCATGGGCGAAGAAGGCTGCTGCATGGGCCGGGCCAGGGTTGGCGAGGTCGTCAGCACGTTTGTCATCAAGGTCGTCTGGTCCAACGTTGTCGCTGGCGTCTCTGGGGTCGTGGTCATGCCTGAATGTTGCCATGGATTTATCAGCTTGGAGCTGATGCGCTGGCTCGGCTAAAGTGGCAACCCAAGACCATTCAAGACCGCTCAAAGACCCAAGCCCATCGATCGATGTCCACACGGCTTTCCGTCCCGACATCCCTCTTGCAGGAGACATTGCCCATGACCCGGCCTTCAACCACCGTCATCGCAGCCGCGCAGAATGCGGCCCTTCGCATGGCGGACCGGCACACCCCTTTTGTCATGAACGATTGGTATGTGGCCGCATTTGGCGAAGAGATCCAGCGCGCGTTACTGGCCCGCACCTTGCTGGGCAAGCGCTTGGTGTTTTTTCGCACCACCGACCACCGCGTGGTGGCCTTGGACGACCGTTGCCCCCACCGCTCCATGCCCTTGTCGGCCGGTTCGCTGCACGGGGACACCTTGGTGTGCGGGTACCACGGCTTTCGCTTCAACGCCGAAGGCGATTGCATCGAGGTACCTTCTCAAAGCGCATGCCCCAAAAACGTGGGCACCCGGTCCTACCGAACAATCGAGCGCGGCGCCGTGGTCTGGATTTGGATGGGCGACCCCGAACTGGCCGATGTGTCAAAACTGCCGCCACAAGAGTGGATGGAAGATGCCCATTGGGAACGCTCGCAGGGCTATTTGAGTTTGCAGGCCAACTATGTGCGCTTGCACGAAAACCTGTTGGACCTGACGCATTTGAGTTTTTTGCATGCCAAGAGTTTTGGCACGCCCGACTACGCCAAAGCCGCATTCGAGAGCGAATTGGGTGACGGCCAATTTGCCTTGGTGCGCCAAGTGGTGCCCACCACATTGCCGCCGGTCTGGGCCATTCCGACGGGACTGACAGGCCAAGGACAGGCCGCCCGGATGGTGCGCTCCGAGTTCCGCAGTTTGGGTTTGCACGAGGTGTCGGTGACTTTTTACGACTGCCATTTGCCAGAAAACAACCGTCCAGAATTCAAAATTCGCACGGCCCACATGCCCACCCCCGAAACCGCCACCAGCACCCACTATTTCATCGTGCATGGGCGCGATTTTGAGCAAAGCGACCCTGCCACCACCCGCTTCATGCACGACCAGTTGTTTGTGGCTTTTCAAGAAGATGTGGACGGCTTGGCACTGCAAGAAAAGGCCTTGGCCCACACTGCAGCCGAAGATTTGTACGAGTTTTCGGTCGCCGCCGATGCGCCGGCAGTCGCCATGCGCCGGTATGTGCTCAGTCGGCAGCAAAAAGAGGCCGAATCTTGACGGCACAAGTTCTGGCTTGAGTGCCGCCATCGCACCGACCCGGTAGGCAAATTTGGCGGCTTTGGCGGCCATTAACGGCTGCCTAAACCGCTAAAATCTCGGGTTTACCAGAATACTTCCCCGGAGCTGACCCCATGGCCAATCAACAACAAATGGCAAACGCCATCCGCGCCCTCGCAATGGACGCTGTTCAACAAGCCAACTCCGGGCACCCCGGCGCCCCCATGGGCATGGCCGACATGGCCGTGGCGCTTTGGGGTGATCATCTGCAGCACAACCCCAAAAACCCCCATTGGTCCAACCGCGACCGCTTTGTGCTGTCCAACGGTCACGCCTCGATGCTGATTTATTCGGTGTTGCACCTGACGGGCTACAAATTGCCGATCGAAGAGATCAAAAACTTCCGCACCTTGCACAGCAAAACCGCCGGCCACCCCGAAGTGGGCGTGACCCCTGGCGTTGAAACCACCACCGGCCCCTTGGGGCAAGGCATCACCAACGCCGTGGGCATGGCGCTGGCCGAGAAAATGTTGGCCGCCGAATTCAACCAAGACGGTCATCAGCTGGTTGACCACCACACCTATGTGTTCTTGGGCGATGGCTGCTTGATGGAAGGCATCAGCCACGAGGCCGTGGCCTTGGCCGGCGCTTGGAAACTGAACAAGCTGATCGCTTTGTACGACGACAACGGCATCTCAATCGACGGCAAAGTGGCCCCTTGGTTCATCGACAACACGCCGCAACGCTTTGCCGCCTGCGGCTGGAACGTGATCGACGCGGTGGACGGCCACGATGCGGCAGCCGTCTCCAAAGCCATTGCAGCAGCCAAAGTCAGTGCCCACAACGGCTCCACTGGCCCGACCCTGATCGTTTGCAAAACCTCCATCGGCAAAGGCTCGCCCAACAGGGCCGGCACCTCCAAGGCCCACGGCGAGCCTTTGGGCGCAGAAGAAATCAAACTCACCCGCGAAGCCTTGGGTTGGACCGCTGAGCCCTTCAAAATCTCCAAAGAAATCTATACCGACTGGGACGCCAAAGCCGCCGGTCAAGCCCGCGAAGCCGCTTGGGACCGCACCTTTTCTGCTTACAAAGCCGCCTTCCCAGCCAAAGCCAAAGAGTTTGTGCGCCGCATGAAAGGCGAGTTGCCCAAGAACTTCAATCAAGTCGCCTTTGACGCGGTGGTAGCAGCCCACACCAAGGCCGAAACCGTGGCCAGCCGCAAAGCCAGCCAGTTGGCGCTGGAGGCCTTCACCGCAGCCTTGCCTGAAATGTTGGGCGGCTCGGCCGACCTGACCGGCTCGAACCTGACCAACACCAAGAGCACACCCGCATTCCGCGTCGATTTGGCCGGTGATGTGGTGAAAACTGAAGACGGCGCCATCGGCCGCCACATCAACTACGGTGTGCGCGAATTTGGCATGGCCGCCATCATGAACGGCGTCGCTTTGCATGGCGGGTACATCCCCTATGGCGGCACCTTCCTGACCTTCAGCGACTACAGCCGCAATGCCATCCGCATGGCGGCACTCATGAAGCAACGCGTGATTCATGTGTTCACCCACGACTCGATTGGCTTGGGCGAAGATGGCCCAACCCACCAGTCCATCGAGCACGCGGCCAGCTTGCGTCTGATCCCCGGGTTGGACGTCTGGCGCCCCGCTGACACTGCCGAAACCACCGTCGCTTGGGCCGTCGCCCTGCAAAATGCCCACCGTCCTTCTGCCTTGTTGTTGTCCCGCCAGAACTTGGCCTACGCTCCCAAGAGCGATCTCGGCGACATCAGCCGCGGCGCTTATGTGTTGGCCGAGCCCAGCGAAGTGGGCATGCAAAAAACGCACGGCGTGATCATCGCCACGGGCTCTGAAGTGCAACTGGCACTGGCAGCACAAAAGCTGTTGGCCGAACGCAAAATTGGTGTGCGCGTGGTCTCCATGCCCAGCACCAATGTGTTTGACCGCCAAGACATCGCCTACAAACAAAGTGTGCTGCCCGCAGGCCTGCCCCGCGTGGCGGTTGAGATGGGCTCGACCGACGGCTGGTGGAAGTACGGCTGCGCTGCGGTGGTTGGCATTGACACCTATGGCGAGTCGGCTCCGGCACCGGTGCTGTTCAAGCACTTCGGTTTCACCGCCGAAAACGTGGCTGATACGGTCCACGCGGCACTGCTCAAGGCCTAAAAAGGCCCACTGACCGGATGACTTGAATCCGCGCCTGCAGGGCGCAGATTCGGGTTCTGCGATCAGGCTCACGCAAGGGTTCTGGTTTCAAATCTGGTTACGTAACCGTTTCGTAACTTTCCCTGAGGCTTTCACCATGACCATCAAGTTGGGCATCAATGGATTCGGGCGCATTGGCCGCTTGGCTCTGCGTGCCGCACTCAAACACGGGTTCAACGACATTCAGATTGTCGGCATCAACGACCCCAAGCCTTCCGATTATTTGGCCTACATGCTGAAGTACGACAGCGTGCATGGCCGCTTTGACGGCACCGTGGACTTCACCGAAGACACGCTGATCGTCAATGGCAAAAAAATCAAACTCTCGCACGAACGTGACGCTCACAACCTGCGCTGGGGCGAGATGGGCGTGGACATCGTGCTCGAATGCACCGGTCACTACCTGACCGAGCCCACCAGCCAAATGCACCTGGCCGCTGGGGCAAAAAAGGTCGTGATCTCTGCCCCCTCCAAAGACAGCATCCCCATGTTCGTCTATGGCGTGAACCACAAAAAATACGCGGGCGAAGCCATCGTGTCGAACGCCAGTTGCACCACCAACTGTCTGGCCCCTGTGGTCAAGGTGTTGAACGACAAATGGGGCATCAAGCGGGGTCTGATGACCACGGTGCACGCCGCCACCGCCAGCCAGATGACGGTCGATGGTTCATCGCGCAAAGACTGGCGCGGCGGCCGTGGCATTTTGGAAAACATCATCCCCAGCAGCACGGGCGCGGCCAAGGCGGTGGGCGTGGTGATTCCAGAAATCAAGGGCAAGATCACCGGCATGGCCTTCCGTGTGCCAACCTCGGATGTGTCGGTGGTGGACCTGACGGTGGAGCTGAATGGCGAAGCCAGTTACGCCGAGATTTGCGCCGAAATGAAAGCGCAAAGCGAAGGCGCGCTCAAAGGTGTGCTGGGTTACACCGATGAGAAACTGGTGTCGACCGATTTCCGTGGCGAGTCCTGCGCCAGCGTTTTTGACGCGACGGCCGGCATTGCGCTGGACAAAAGCTTCGTCAAAATCGTGGCTTGGTACGACAACGAATGGGGCTATGCGAAGCAGTGCCTGGAGATGATTCGGGTCGTGGCCAAGAAGAAATAAACCACGCGGGCATGGTCTGCCACCATAGCGCCTTCGGGCGCTTTTTTTATGCCCGCGCAGCTTGCCGAATCAGGTCCGCCGCCTTTTCCGCAATCATGATGGTCGGTGCGTTGGTGTTGCCGCTCACGATGCGCGGCATCACCGACGCATCAACTACCCGCAGGCCGGCCACCCCGCGCACGCGCAACGCTTCGTCCACCACCGCCATGTCGTCCTGGCCCATGCGGCAAGTGCCAACCGGGTGGTACACAGTGTCAGCATATTGCCGGATCCAGTGCGTCAGTTGTTCATCCGTGCGGGCATTGGCCGAAGCCGCCCATTCACGGCCATACGCTGCCAGAGCTGGCTGGGCCATGATGCCTTGGGCCTGACGAACGCCGTTTCGCAGTCGCTCAATATCGCGTGGGTCGCTCAAAAATTGCGGGTCAATCAGTGGCGCGCTGTGCGGGTTGCGGTCGCTCAGCAACACACGGCCACGGCTGTGGGGTTGCAACAAGCACACATGCAATGAATAGCCATGCCCCAACGTCAATTGACGACCATGGTCCACCAACTTGGCCACCACAAAGTGCAACTGGATGTCGGGTTCGGCCACCTCGGTGCTGCTTTTGTAAAAAGCACCCCCTTCGGCAAAGTTGGTGGTCAGTCGCCCCTTGCGGTGCTGGCGCCATTCCCACATGGCTTTCACGGTGTCCCAAATGCCGCGTGGGGACACCCCTGTCAAATCGGTGTGGCCAGGGGCATCGGCCACCAACACCACATCGGGATGGTCATGCAGGTTTTCACCCACACCCGGCAAGGCGTGCTGTACCGCGATGCCCAGATTTTGCAAATGCACAGCAGGCCCAATTCCCGAGCGCATCAAAATGGCCGAGGATTGGAATGCGCCGGCGCTCAAGATGATTTCTCGACGCGCAGTGCAGGTGATGGCTGCGCCGTTTTGCAGGGCATGCACCTCGCGAGCCACACCATGGACCAAGCCAATGCGGTCCACCGTGACCCCTGTCATCACCGTCAGATTGGCGCGCCCCAAATGGGGGGTTAAGTAGGCTTTGGCTGCGCTGAAACGCTCACCCGCACGCTGCGTGACTTGGTACAAGCCTGCGCCTTCTTGCGTGGGCCCATTGAAGTCGGAATTGCGCGGCAGCCCCGACTGAACCGCGGCCTCGACAAAACGGTGAGAAAACACATTCGGGCTTTGCAGATCGGCCACATTCAAAGGGCCATGCTGGCCATGCCATTCGTTGGCCAAACGTTCGTTGTGTTCAGACTTCAAAAAGTAAGGCAGCACATCGGCCCAAGACCAGCCCGGGCAACCCATGTCAGACCATGTGTCGTAATCCCCCTGCTGGCCCCGGATATAGGCCATCGCGTTGATGGAGCTGGATCCACCCAGCGTGCGCCCTCTGGGTTGAAAGCCACTGCGTCCCAACAAGCCCGCTTGCGGCACCGTGGTCATGCCCTCTGAGACCCATTCGGTGCGCGCCATCAGGGCGATGCCGGCGGGGCAATGGATCATGACGCTGGTATCTGGGGGTCCGGCCTCCAGCAGCGCCACCTGAACATTCGGGTCTTCGCTCAAGCGACTGGCCAACACACAACCCGCCGAACCGCCGCCCACCACCACGTAGTCAAACTCTGAACGGCTCATGGTTGTCTCCAGAATAAAAAGTGAAATATAAACTACTCATACAAGCCCAGGGAGGGGGAAAACCAAGCCAAATTCCGCAACCAGTTACAAAACCAGAACAAATCCCGACCGCATCAGGCACTTGTAACAAAGTTACCCAAAATACCATAACATGGTTACATTGGCGGGACAACAGCCACACAGGTCAGCCCCAGTGGCTCACCCCTTTTCACTCCAACCCTCAAGAGACTCACATGACCACAAAGATCGGTATCAACGGATTTGGCCGCATTGGCCGCATGGTGTTCCGCGCAGCTGTGCAGAACTTCAACGACATCGAAATCGTGGGCATCAATGACTTGTTGGAGCCTGATTACTTGGCCTACATGCTGCAATACGACAGCGTGCACGGCCGCTTCAAGGGCACCGTGGCGGTAGAAGGCAGCACCTTGGTGGTGAATGGCAAAAAAATTCGCCTGACCCAAGAACGCGATCCGGCCAACCTGAAATGGAACGAAGTCGGCGCCGATGTGGTGATCGAGTCCACTGGCCTCTTCTTGGACAAAGACAGCGCCGGCAAACACTTGGCCGCTGGTGCCAAAAAAGTGGTCATGTCCGCGCCCTCCAAAGATGACACGCCGATGTTTGTTTATGGCGTGAACCACGCTTCCTACGCTGGCCAGAGCATCATCAGCAATGCCAGCTGCACCACCAACTGCTTGGCGCCCATCACCAAAGTGCTGAACGACAAGTGGGGCATCAAGCGCGGCCTGATGACCACCGTGCACGCGGCCACCGCCACACAAAAAACCGTGGACAGCCCCAGCAACAAAGATTGGCGCGGCGGCCGTGGCATTTTGGAAAACATCATCCCCAGCAGCACTGGCGCGGCTAAAGCGGTGGGCGTGGTGATTCCAGAAATCAAAGGCAAGTTGACCGGCATGGCGTTCCGCGTGCCCACGTCCGATGTGTCGGTGGTGGACCTGACAGCCGAGCTGAACAGCCCCGCCACTTACGCCGAGATTTGCGCCGAGATGAAAGCCCAAAGCGAAGGTGCACTCAAAGGTGTGCTGGGTTACACCACCGACAAAGTGGTGTCCACCGACTTCCGCGGCGAAGTTTGCACCAGCGTGTTCGATGCCGATGCCGGCATTGCACTGGACAGCACTTTCATCAAAGTGGTGGCTTGGTACGACAACGAATGGGGCTACTCCAACAAGTGCTTGGAGATGGCACGCGTGGTCGGCCGCTGAGCCACCAGAGGCCATTCAACCCTCTCGAATGCCCTTTGGATTGACGAGGGGCTGTCGAGTCTGGCTTGCAGGTCAGTCCAAAAAGCGCGATGCCGTATTGGGTGGCGGCACAAGGCAAGTGTCTGACCGGCCGAACAATTTGTAACGGTGTCGCGCCAAGGTGCGATAAATGGCATCGCGCAAGACCGCGGGCACACACCACAACACCCAAGCCGCGCGCCAAGGCCAGCCCAACGCATGCAGGATGCGAAAGATCGCCGAGGTGTTTTGCCAATGTTGGGGGCCATTCACCAGCAACAGGGTTTGCAAGCCTTCCAACGGCAAGCCCGCTTGCTGCAACAGCGCCTGTCCGGTACGGCCTTGGATCGACGCAAAACTGAAAATGGCCTGCGTGTCATGCCGCAACAAAAACCGCACCCATGCATTGCACAGCAGGCATTGCGCGTCAAACACCACCACCCAGCGAGCGGACTTCATGGGCATGTTCAGAGGTCCAGAGCGTTGGTGTTTAGACGGGTTCGGTTCATGCTGTAGATTATTCACGCAGAAGAGCTCTCTTTGCCGCATGGGTGACAAAGCACCGCCCAGCGCGTGGCTAACATCGTGCATGCACTTGACTGTCTCATCGCCTGTTCCATCTCTGGCGGCCATTCATCAGATCGAAGCCACACCTTTGGCCCAGGCCATGCCTTGGGCCAGCACCTATGAGCTGATTGCCGCCAGCGCACGGGCCCATGCAGACCAAGCTGCCCTCACTTTTTTGCACACCGCAGAACCGGGCGGCGCTGCCACTTGCTGGACTTACCGCGAGTTGTTGCAAGGCATTCACCAAACTGCCAATGCACTGCAGGGCCTGCAGGTTGGGCCACAAGATGTG